>CAIWTL010000143.1 GCA_903915555.1 uncultured Micrococcales bacterium
CTGGTAGGGGGTGTAGGCGGTGTACCAGGCGGGGTTCTCGAGCACTCCACGCCGGATGACGGACGGTGTCTCGGTCCCGTAGTAGCCCATCCCGATCATGGCGGTGGCGATGGTGTTGCGTTCCGCGAGGGCACGCAGTTCCGTCAGAGTCTCCGACTCACTGCTGGGCTCCGGAAGTCGTAGTCGGTCGTCCCGGATCGCATCGGGGACGACGGCCGCCATCAGTGCCGCCACGTCATCGAAGCCCAGTTCGCCGAGCATCTGCGCGACGTCATCGGGGTCGGGACCCAAGTGGCGTACGACGAAACCACCCTGACTCAGGTCCATACCCACCCTTCCGTGACGTCAGCCGGTACGACGACTTCGTCGCTCGGCGAGCTCGTCGACAAGACCATCGGGGCGCACGTCCTCTCCCCCCGGTGTCTCACCGGGAAGTTCGGACAATGACCCTTCGACCTCACTCCAGACCTTCCCGACTGCGATGCCGAAGACTCCCTGTCCCCCGCGCACGAGGTCGATGACCTCATCCTCACTGCGGCACTCGTAGATGCTGGCCCCGTCGCTCATGAGGGTGATCTGGGCGAGATCGGAGTCGCCACGTTCGTCGAGGTGCCTGATCGCCGCGCGGATGTTGGGCAGCGAGAGACCGGTGTCGATGAGCCGCTTGACGATGCGCAGCCGCAGGATGTCCTGGAAAGAGTAGAGCCGCTGGGAGCCGGACCCCGTCGCAGTACGGATGGACGGCTCGACGAGGCCCGTGCGGGCCCAGTAATCCAACTGACGGTAGGTGATGCCGGCAGCGCTGCAGGCGATCTGTCCGCGGTAGCCGACGTCCTCGGGCAGGGGTCGCAGCGAACTGTCGTCGAAGAGGGCTTCCTGCTCGTCGTGGAGGTCGGCAGCGGATCGCGAAGGATGGTGACGCTGGGCTTCCGCCATCGCATCGGCGTCGGCGCCATCGGAGATCTGATCGGCGGGCCGATCCGTGGGGCGGTCACCCATCATGCGCCTCCTGTGTATCCAAACAAGTCTAATCCCGGAACCTAGAGGAGGCACCTTCCGCGGTCAACGACATCGCACCGGGACACGCCGGTCAACTTCCTGAGCCGAAGTCCTCCGGCGACACCTGGTCGAGGAACTCACGGAAGCGAGCGACCTCGTCGTCGGAATCCGGGGCTTCGTCCGCCGTGGGCTCCTCCCAGTCGAATCCCGCCTCGTCGAGCAGTTGATCATCGGCGAGCAGGGGCGAGCCGGTGCGCAGGGCGATCGCGATGGCGTCACTGGGCCGGGCCGACACCTCGGTGCCGGACGCGAAGTGCAGCGATGCGTAGAACACGTTGTCCTCGAGGTGGGTGATGCGGACCTCGGTGAGTTCCTCGTCGAACGCGTCGAGCAGGTCCTTGATCAGATCGTGGGTCAGCGGCCGATCGGGGACGACACCGTCCTGCGCGAAGGCGATGGCCGCCGCTTCCGTGCTTCCGATCCAGATCGGCAGGCAGCGGGTCGTACCCGTCTGGCGCAGTATCACGACCGGTTGATTGGACGGCATCTCCACCCTGACACCGACGACATCCAAGGGGCGCACTCCTGCACCCTAGCGCGGGGATCGGCGGTGGGCCACAGGCTGCGGTCAGCGTCGTCGGGGGCCGCCTGGACGTCCACTGGTCGAGGGGTTCTGTCGATGGAGATCGGCCACGGCGAGCCAGTAGTGGGCATCGCTGAACGACCGGAGCATGCGGGTCGTCGCCTCCGTGCGCTCGCTGCCCGAGAGGTGTCCGATGGCATTGCCGATGAGGTACGACTCGCGGGATGCGGCGTTCTTGGCCTGCCTCATGTGGCGGTCGTCGATCCCGAACTGCTGCAGCACCGCGAAGGCGCGGCAGACGAGGAGATCGGCACCGGTGAGGCGTCCCGTCGGGTCCGCTGAGATGACTCCGGCATCGATGAGCGAACCCAGATCGGGGTCGGTGAGACCGCTGCGGCTGACGACCTCGGACCGCGAGAACAGCGCAGCGGGGTCGATGTCGTCCGCGGAGGAGACGTCGAACGACGGAGCCGCGGGTGGGAAGGCGAACTGCTCCTGGCGCACGGCGGCGGGTTCGGGCTGCACCTCGACCGCAGGTTGAGGATCGATGGCTGCCCTGAGCGTGCCGGCCGCCAGATGGTCCTTGATCACCTTGAGGGGCAAGTAGCGGTCGCGTTGGGCGATCAGGACCAGTCGCAGTTGGTCGATGTCCTCGTCGGTGAAGCGTCGGTAGCCGGACTTCGCCCGCTCGGGGGCGATGAGTCCCTCCCCCTCGAGGAATCGGATCTTGGAGATGGAGATCTCGGGGAACTCGCGTGTCAGGAGGGACAGGACCTCCCCGATGGTCATCCACCCCCGTTCCTCGGCCATCGCGGAACTCATGTCGACGGCGCCTCGAGGAACAGGAAGCGGTACTTGCCGATCTGGATCTCGTCACCGTTGGCGAGCGCCTGCGTCACGACGCTCTTCTTGTTGACGTACGACCCGTTGAGGCTGCCGGCATCACTGAGGACCCAACCCTCCTCGACGTGGGCCAGTTCGGCGTGACGCCGACTGACGGTGACGTCATCCAGGAAGACCGTCGAGTCATCCCCGCGACCGATCGACACCGTGTCACCGGTCAACTCGAAGGTGACACCCTCGTCGGGTCCCCGACTGATGACCAGTACGGCGTCGCCGGGCGTCAGGCCCCGCAACACCTCGGCGTCCACGGCGGGGACCGGGCCGGTGTCGTCGGGGTTGGGCAGGGTGGCGGTGTCCCCGGCGGTCAGGGCGGCACCGCACGCGCTGCAGAAGCGGCTCTCCGGAAGGACCGGTTGGCCACAGGACGGACAGCGGCTGATCTCGATGTTCGAGGTCATCTCCGCCGGGGCCTCCGGCCGAGGCTGATCGTCACTCATGCGTCCACTCCCCAAGGCCCCGCGCACCGCGTCCTCGCGACAGTAGGGCACCGCGGAGGACACGGTCAACCCATGGTTGAGGTCGAGGTGTCGTCACAGGGTGGAGATGTGGGCCTCGTAGGCGGCCGCGTCGAGCATCTCGACCGAATCTCCGGCCACCGCAACCTCGAGCAGCCAACCGGCGCCGTACGGGTCGGCGTTGATGGTCCCCGGTTCGTCGTCGAGGGACTCGTTGCGCGCCGTCACCTGTCCGGTGACCGGGGAGAAGACGTCGCTGACCGACTTGGTCGACTCGACCTCACCGCACGGCTGACCCGCCTGGACCTGGTCGCCGACCTCGGGGAGACTCACGTAGACGATGTCGCCGAGGGCGTCCTGGGCGAAGTCCGTGATGCCGAACCGCAGGACCTCGTCCTCGGTGCGGATCCATTCGTGTTCGGTGGTGTACTTCAGGTCGGGTGGGTTCACGACGGCTCCTTGGGCGAGGTCATGGGGTCCCCGTCATCATGCCAGGACCGAGTGGATGCGTTCAGTCCAGGTGGCCAGGGATCCGGTGATGGCACGGTTGAGGGTCCGGGCGGCCCGGGAGTGGTCCCGACGAGAAGCCGTGGCCATCGAGGTAGCGCCTGACGTCTCGTTCAGATGTGCGCCCGGCCGCCGGGATCCGAGTTCCCGAGTGCATCATCTGCATTGCGTGATGATCACGGTGCATCATACGTTGTGTGCAATCGTGGAGGGAGCCCTCACGTGCGTCGCCTGTTCCTCGTGTCGAGCGCCTTTACGGCTCTTGCGATGTTGATCTCCTCGGTTGCGGCCGGGAAGCCCCTTTCGGGGGTTGTATCCCCCCAGGCATCCGCCCCCACGCAGTCGATGTCAACGGCGCCGGAGACCAAGAAGAAGCACGAGAAGAGCAAGAAGAGGCGCGTAGGGCTGAAGGACGTGGCCTCACAGATGCCACCGCCGCCGCTGCCCCCGGGATCGACAGTTGTGGGCGCGGCTCAGATGGCCCTGGGCGGTAACTACGGCAACCCTGCTTACGTCCGCACTGAGCAGAACAATGCCATCGTCACCGTGGACAATCTTGCAGGCGATTTCCCCTCATACGCCTCGTGGCGGTACACGGGCCAGGGGAACGCTCTTCCCTGCACCGATGGGGTCGACGATGGCAACTGTAAACAGCAGTCCGATCCCTTCGGCGGCTTCGCGAACCCCGCATCGAACGACGCCGGGGCGCCGATGCAGCCTGCTGATGTCGACGGTGACGGGCTTCAGGACCTGGCTGTCATCAACGGGAACCTGCTCAATGTCTTCTTCGCCGGCCAGCCGGGTTCCGCAGGTGAGGTGGGCAAAGGCTCGTACGGTCTTCAAGGCTCGCAGAACGCTCCCTGGTCGCTGATCAGCGGTGATCGGTCGGTCAGGCGAACCAGTGCCGTGAAGGTGCGACCGGACGGATATACCAAGACGATCCGGGCCGGCCAGATGGCGGTGGGGCAGCCGGATCAGACGAAGAAGGCTGAGAGCGTTGCGGTCGTCAGTGACGGTGACGGCAGCCAGGCTCGCTTGACGGTGGTGTCGGCAAGGTCGTATCAGACCGCGCGGGCTGATCTGCCCAAGCCGGTCCACAACCGCCGTTTGTCCGACTGGTCCGACACCCCGAACGCAGTGGTCACGTGGGCGGACATCGACGGAGCCGCGAACGACTCCGGTGGAACGGGGCAGGAAGTGGTCACTGCGGTCCTGCACACCGAAAAGTGCGTGAAGGTGCAGGCGTGGAACTACACGGCCAACTACGAGCGGGGATCGCTGAAAAAATTCGGCGACTCAATCGATGTGTGCTCCAAGCTCCCGGTCAACTCCCTGCAGATGATCGCCGGGACGCTGGCGCCCGGTCGGGCACAACAGATCGCCATGGTCTTCGATGCAAGAGATGAATACTGGAACAGGCTCTCCGAATTGCGCGTCCTGGGTAGCAGGTCTTCGTACGACCCGAGCAAGTCTGTGCAACTGGAAGACCTCACACCTGTCAAGGTGTCAGGCGAGCAGAACATCGGCGATGTGGGTGGTGGCAGGTTCCTGACGGTGAACAGCCCGGACAGCCCAGGGCTGGACACACCACTGCTGTTCACGGCCAAGGGGCGGGAATGGGCGTGTGGTGAAAACACTGACCTGTGCTTCAAGTACTCCACCCGGGCCACCCGGATAATCCCCGGCGGATGGGGGCCGGAGGGTAGGGAGATCCGGGTGAAGGTGGACTGGGCGCATCGCATCGCCTGGTGGGAGACCAAGAACGGCAAGGTGGTGCACGGGGATGTCGATGCCAGAGAAGTGAAGCGACTGGTCACCAAGCCTTATCTCGACGCCAGTGCCGCCGATCTCAATGTGGACGGATGGGATGAGGTCGCGGTGATCCTTCCCGACCAGAACAAGTACGGCCGGACAGCCCCGTGGATC
>CAIWTL010000144.1 GCA_903915555.1 uncultured Micrococcales bacterium
CGCTGCCGGTTCCACCACACGAACGCCCCCATGAGCGCGGCGATGGCAGCGAGGCCGAGGATGAATGTGAGCGTCCGGTTGCCGAACTCGACGTACTTGTGCCAGGCCTCCTCCTGGCGCGAGGTCGGCAGCACAGAGCCGTCGACACACTCGGGCCAGGTCGGGCAGCCCAGTCCCGAGCCCGTGAGCCGGACGAGACCTCCGGTCACGACGATGCCGATCTGGACGATCAGGTTGACCCGGAAGATGTTCACCAGCCAACGGGGCGCGGCGGCGGAGGTGCGCAGGGCGGGGTCGGCGGCCGTGGTGGTCACGCCTGCCAGGGTACGCGGAACGGTGAAAGAGGGCCGAATCCGACCGGCGTCTGTGGCGAGGGCGGGATCAGCCGAGGAACGGGTCGATACCCACCGCGAGGAACAGCAGCGACAGGTAGGTGATGGACCCGTGGAACAGTCGCATCGGGTTCAGCCGGGAGGTGCCGACGCGCCGCTTCAGCGCGTAGGCCTCCCACAGGAAGGCGGCGCCGAGGACGACAGCGGCGACCGAGTACAGCCAACCCATGCCCGCGACCGGGATCAGCGCCAGGGACGCGGCCACCATCACCCACGAGTAGATGACGATGTTGCGGGCCACGACGTGGACGTCGGACACAACGGGCAGCATGGGGACGTTCGCCGCCGCGTAGTCGGACTTGTACCGCAGGGACAGCGGCCAGTAGTGGGGTGGCGTCCAGAAGAAGACGATCAGGAAGAGGATCACGGGGGGCCAGGCGAGTGAGCCCGTCACCGCCGACCAGCCGATGAGCACCGGCATGCAGCCGGCAGCGCCGCCCCACACGATGTTCTGCGGGGTGCGCCGCTTGAGCACGAGGGTGTAGCCCACCACGTACATGGCGATCGCCAGCGCGCCGAGCGCGGCCGCCACCCAGTTGGTCATCGCTCCGAGCACCACCACGGAAGCCAGGGACAGTAGCCAGCCGAAAATGAGCGCGTTCCGCGGCGGGATCGACCCGGTCGCCAGGGGGCGGGCGCCTGTGCGGTGCATCACGGCGTCGATGTCGCGGTCGATATAGGAGTTCATGGTGTTGGCGCCCGCGGCTGCCAGGGTGCCACCGAGAAGAGTGCCGATCGCGATGCGTAGCGGCGGCAGTCCCTGCGCCGCGAGCAACATGGCCGGAACGGTCGTGACGAGGAGCAGTTCGATGATGCGGGGCTTGGTCAGTGCGATGTACGCGCGGACCGTGGACCGCCAGGATCGCTGGACGCTCGGAGACGCGTCCACCGATCCGGTGGCACCCGCTCCCGGAGCGCTCGCGGCGTGAACCGTCGACTCGGTCGGGTCGATTGCCGTCACAGATGCTCCACATGCAGACGTCGCCGGGCGAGGAGAGTCTAGCCCGTCGGGTATAGGAGTCCGCGACCTCAGCCCGGCGGGGCGTCCCACAGTGGCGACACGCCACGCGATTCAAGGATCACTCAAGAATAACTACCATCCGCTGAGGCCATTACTGCTAACGGGTGAGAACTTCCATCAGTTCTCCTGGTCAATCTGCAAGGGCGTGACCTAGAGCACATTATGCGGCAACGGGGTAGTGATGTGGCTCCCGAGCTACTCCCGAGTAGCAGGCACGAAAGGCAGCAGTATGTACCGTCGATCCGCCTCCGCCAGGCAATCCCTCCATGCCCCCACTGCAGGTCTCGCCGCAGCAGCTCTGCTGGCTGGTAGCGCGACGGTCCTGGTCGTCGGCAGCGCGGGTGCCGATACATTCACGTCCCAGACTGCGGCGCCGACCGTCGCCATCACGGCGTCGGGTGATCTGACTGAAATGGTCCCGGCTTCCGGGGTCACGGAGTCAGTCGCCGCTACCGTCGGCGATGCCGACACCCTTCTCGACCTCGACA
>CAIWTL010000145.1 GCA_903915555.1 uncultured Micrococcales bacterium
CCCCGGCACCTACCGGCCCACGGCCGCGGTCGCCCGACTCGTGCGAGCCCGCGACCCGCACTGCCGCATGCCCGGCTGCCGATCGACCGTCACCGACCTGGACCACATCGTGGCCTTCCCCCGCGGCCAGACCACCCCGGACAACCTCCAACCACTATGCCGACGCCACCACAGACTGAAAACCCACACCAGATGGCGCGTCACCCACGACACCGACACCGGCGACGGCGACTCCACCACCTGGACCAGCCCCACCGGCATCACCCACACCGACACCTCGGACCCACCGTGATGGTGTCCTCGACGAAGCGATTTCACTGTGGGTGCTCGGGCTGGAACTGACAGCGCGGGCCGGGTGAGTTTCTCCACGCCCTCCGAGCTTGGAGATACCCCGACCAATTGCCTACGGTTCTCGAAGCCCGCCGGGGGAGCGGGCACGGGGGAACCCACCAGGGGGAGGTGGGGAACGGGGGAGAAATGGCGCCGGATCGTTCGCGGCTCGCGACAGTGGACGCGCGGTCCGGCGCCAGCCCCCGACTCGTCGACACCTGCCGCCGCGAGATGGTGCGGCGGGGTCTCGCGATGTCCTCGCCTGTCGAGCAGGTGTCGACCTGTGTCGCCGATGTCCTGCTCGCCGGGACGGGTACCGCGCCCCGGCCCGATGTGGTGGCCGAGTTGGTCGCACATCTGGTGGGGTGGGGACCGCTGCAGGAACTCTTCGACCGACCCGAGGTGGAGGAGATCTGGTGGAACGACCCCAGTCGGATCTACTACGCCGTCGCCGGTGTCACCCGGCTGTCCAACGTCCTGCTGACCCGTGCCGATGCGGAGGCGATGGTCCAGCGCGCGGTCAGCGAGGCCGGGCGCCGACTGGACAACGGCCGACCCTACGCCGACGCGGACCTGCCCGACGGCAGTCGTCTGCATGTCGTCATCCCGCCGATCACCGCCGACCACTGGGCCGTCAACATCCGCCGTTACGTGGTGCGCCCCACCGGACTGGAGGATCTGGTGGCGCAGCGCATGCTGACCACCCAGGCTGCCGACCTGCTCGCACGTGCGGTGGCCGCTGACGCCAACGTCGTCGTCTCGGGGTCGACCCACAGCGGAAAGACGACGGTCCTGAATGCTCTCGTGGCGTCTGCTCCCGGCCGACGGGTTGTGACGTGTGAGGAGGTGAGGGAACTGCGGCTCCCCGTGGCGGACTGGGTCGCCCTGCAGACGCGGGACGCCGGGCTCGAGGGGACGGGTGCCGTGCGTCTTCGCGACCTCGTCCGCGAGTCGCTGCGGATGAGGCCGGACCGGGTTGTCGTCGGTGAGGTGCGCGGCCCCGAGGCGTTGGATCTCCTGCTGTCGATGAACTGCGGGATCCCGGCGGCGGCCACCGTGCACGCGAACTCGGCGCAGGATGCGATCGACCGGCTCATCGGGCTGCCGCTCCTCGCAGCACCCAACATCGCCTCGGACTTCGTCGCCCGCACGCTCGGGTCGTGCCTGGACCTGGTGGTCCATCTGGCCGCGGCCTCGGACACGCGTCGGGTCGCTCAGATCGTCACAGTGGCGGCGGGGGCCGGGCGTCCGGTCGTCGGCACCTTGTTCGAGGACCATGGGAACGGCCTGGTCCGCGGGTCGACCCCGGAGCCCGCCTCATGGGTGGCCTGACGGCCGTGCTGCTGGCGATTGCCGGCGGCACGCTCCTTGTGGCGCCGGTCCGGATCACGTCCCCGCGTCGGATCATGTCAACTGCGGCCGCGGGCGCAGCTGCAGCGGTGCCGGCAGCCGTTGTGGTGGGGATACCTGTTGTCACCGTGCTCGCCGCGCTCGGCGGGGCTGCGCTACCCGGAGTGCGGCGGAGGGCCGCTCGGCGGCGGGCGGAGCAGGCGTGCCGCGAGGCGTGGGCGGACGCCGTGATCGTGGTGCGCTCAGGTGTGCGTGCGGGCTGGCCGGTGGCCGAGTCCGTCGCCCGCGCGGTGGAGCGGGTTCCCCCGGTGTTGCGGCCGCGGTTCACCGCTGTCCGCGCGGGGCTGGCCGTGGGGGAGTCCTTCCGTCACGCCGTGGCTCCGCTGGCCTGTGATGAGGACGGCCGACGATTCGCCGCGGTGCTGACGCTCGCCGAGGAGTTGGGAGCATCGGACACCGGACAGGTCCTCGACGCCTACGCGGAGTTCCTGGGTGCGGAGGTCGCCCAGCGCAGAGAGGAACGTGTAGCTGTCGTTGGCAGCCAGCACCTGGCGGGCGTCGATCCCCAGTGTACGCGCTCGCGCCAGAGAGCCGGCGGTTGCGATGCCTCCGGCAGCATCTGTGGGCCC
>CAIWTL010000146.1 GCA_903915555.1 uncultured Micrococcales bacterium
GGTCGCGGAAGAACGAGGTCTCGTGGGTCATCATCGCGCTCAAGACGTCCCGCTCGAGCGACGGATCCGTGCCCTGGCGGACGCGGTCGAGGAGCGTCTCGATGCTGGGAATCTTCCGCTGCCGCACGATCGGCAGCATCCGGGCCACCACGAGATATTGCTTGGAGTCGTCGATCACGACTCCGGTCCGCTTCCTGAGCAGCTCCCGCAGGAAGGCGAACTGCGGCTCGGCGACCCGCATGGCGTGCCCGTCGTCCCGGCTCTAGCCGGGCCGCCTCTCGAGTCGCAGCCCGATCTCCACGCCGATCTGCCCCAGCGGCAAAACCGCGTCGGCCAGCCCTGCCTTCGCGACTTCGCCCGGCATCCCCCAGACCACGCTGGTGAACTCGTCCTGGACGACGACCCGGCCACCCGCCTCCACCACCGCTCGGGAGCCCGCCAGGCCGTCGCGGCCCATGCCCGTGAGCACCACGCCGAGCGTGCCGGCGCCCCAGAGCCTGACGGCCGAGCGAAACAGCACGTCGGCCGAGGGCCGGCATGAGTTTTCCGGCGGCGCGTCGGTCAACCGGATGCGCGGGGTGGCAAACAGGCCGGTGAGCTCCATGTGGCGGCCGCCGGGAGCCAGCAGGACGGTGTCCTGACTCACCGGCATGGCGTCGGAGGCCTCGCGCACACTCCGCCCGCAGATGGCCGAAAGCCGCTCCGCCAGTCTCGCCGTGAAGGTCGCCGGCATGTGCTGCACGATCAGCACCGGGACCCGCGCCTGGGGCACGAACGCCGGCAGCACCTCGGCGAGGGCCGCCGGCCCGCCGGTCGAGACGGCGATCACGACGCCGGCCACCGCCGTCCGCTTGGCCGACGTGACCGGCCGCCCACCGGCGGCCACGGCCTTGGGTCCCGACCCGGTGACCTGTCCCGTCCCCCCGCGGCTGACCACCTGCCTGATCCGGGTGAGCACCTCGCCGCGGATGCGGGCCGCGACGTCCTCCGGATTGAGGCCGGCCGGCTTGGCAACGTAGTCGTTGGCTCCGGCGACGAGCGCGTCGACGGTCGCCTTCGAGCCCCGCTCGGTGAGGCTCGAGAACATCACCACCGGCAACCGCGGATGGCGGCGGCGGATCTCCTTGAGTGCGGTGAGGCCGTCCATCACGGGCATCTCGACGTCGAGGAGCACGACGTCCGGCAGGTCGCCCGACGCGAGCATGTCGAGGCAGGCCTGGCCGTTGACCGCCGTGCCGGCGATCCGCACGCCCGGATCCGACGCGAGCGTGGCGGTCAGCACGCTGCGGATCGTGTGCGAGTCGTCGCAGATCAGCACCCGGATGGGTCGGCTCTCCTGCCGCGGGCCACCCGCCCCGCACACGCCCAGCGCCTTGAGCTTGTGGGCCAGCGCATCGGCGGTGAACGGCTTGGCGAGATAGTCGTCGGCACCGGCCGCGAGCGCCTCGCTGATCCGGTCGCGATCATGCTCGGTCGAGATCATCACCAGCGGCAGCTTTCGCGTGGCCGGATCACCCCGCAGCCGCCGGATCAGCTCCAGCCCGTCCATCACGGGCATGTGCCAGTTGACGGTCACCAGATCGGGCGGCCCCGAGGCGGAGACCGCCTCGAGCGCCTCGGCGCCGTTGGCCGCCTCGGCGCACTCGAACGCCAGATCCCGCAGCACCCGCGTGACGATGCTCCGGCTCGGCTTGGAGTCGTCGACGACCAGTGCCCGCATCACCCAGCTCCTCGTCCGATGGGTCGCCGGAGCGACGCGGCCAGTCGTGATCCCGGTCGGCGGCGGCTCCGCTGCCGCAGCATCTCACTTTCGATACTCGTCCACCAGCCGCTGGAGCGCCTGGGCCATGCGGGCGAGTTCCTGCGAGGAGACCTGGGTGTTGGAGGCCCCCTCGGCCGTGCTCTGGGCGGCCTGGGCCACCTGCACGATGTTCTCGGCGATCTCGCCCGAGCCGGTGGTGGCCTCGGCGATGTTCCGGCTGATCTCGCCGGTGGTGGCCGACTGCTCCTCGACGGCCGCGGCGATCCGGGTCTGGAGCTCGTCGATCCGGCCGATCACCGTGCCGATCTCGGCGATCGCCGCCA
>CAIWTL010000147.1 GCA_903915555.1 uncultured Micrococcales bacterium
CGACGGTCCGCCTCGGTCTGGGCGTCCACGAGGATCCCGTCGGCCTCAGCCCGCGCGGCTCGGGTGATCTCGTCCTGCGACACCAGCTGCTGGGCGTACTCGCGCGCATCGACGCGGATCTGGTCTGCCTCCACCTGGGCGTCGGCGATCACCGCGTCCCGCTCGGCCAGCACACCATGTGCCTGCCTGATCTCCTCGGGCAACATGGCCCGGGCCTGGTCCACGAGCTGGGCGGCCTGATCACGGTCGATGATCGCTCCGCCTCCCAGGGCGCGCGGCTTGGCCGACGCGATCACCTCGGAGAGGGCGTCCAGGGTCTCGGTGATGTCCAACGGGTCCTCCGTGGTCGTTCGGCGTGGCGTGGTCGGTGGTCGCTCAGCGTTCCGCCAGGCGGGCGTCCAGTCTCTCCCGAACGAGATCGGGAACCAAGCCGGCGATGTCCCCACCGTAGGTGGCGACTTCCTTGACCAGGCTCGACGACAGATAGCCGTACAGCGGATTGGTGGACACGAAGAGAGTCTCCACGCCGGAGAGACGGTGGTTCATCTGCGCCATCTGCAACTCGTAGTCGAAGTCCGAGACTGCGCGCAGACCCTTGACGATGGCCTTGATCTCCTTGTCCCGGCAGTAGTCCACCAGGAGACCGTGGAACGCATCCACCGACACGTTGGGGAAGGGCGCGAGGCACTGCGACAACATGTCCATGCGCTCCTCCACCGTGAAGAGGCTCGCCTTGGTCTTGTTGATGAGGACAGCGACCGTGACATGGTCGAAGAGGGACGCCGCCCGCTCGAAAACGTCGAGATGGCCGTTGGTGACCGGATCGAAGGAGCCGGGGCAGACCGCAGTGGCCATGGTGCGCTGTTTCCGTCCTCACTCGTCGGTTGGAGAGGACCGGGGATCGACCCCGGAACCGTCGCAGCGACCGTACCAAACTGTCGTGTCCCCGTACTGCCGACGATCGACTCCGACCAGTCCCGGGTGAGCCGGGCTCCCCCACGGCGACTCGGCCCGGCGTCCCGTCTCGACCACCAGTTCGGCCCCCGGGGCGAACCATCCCGTGTCGCAGTACGTGGCCAGGACGCCCGGCAACGACCCCGCGTCCTGGTACGGGGGGTCGGCGAAGACGACGTCGAACGGCACGTGCGCGTCCCGGGCGGCGCTGAGCACGTCACGTGCGAGGACCCACGCCCGGTCGCCGGCCCCGAGAGTGTCCAGGTTCCGGCGGATGATGCCGGCGGCGCCCGCGTCCCGCTCCACGAAGACGCTCTCCGACGCGCCGCGGCTGAGCGCCTCCAAGCCCAGCGCGCCGCTTCCGGCATACAGGTCCAGCACCCGCAGCCCGGTCCAGTCCCCCAACCGCGCCGTCAGCGAGTTGAACACGGCTTCGCGCACCCGCTCGGAGGTGGGACGCACACCCCGCCGCGGGACCATCAGTCGTCGGCCCCGCCATTCACCGGCGACGATCCGACTCATGACTTGTCCAGGTACTCGGTGGCCGCCTGCGCCTCGAGGTCCGCGACGGCCTGCGCCAGCAGCGGATGAGCGACCAGGTCGGGATCGTCGGCGATGATGCGGGCGGCCGTGCGGCGCGCCTCCGCGATCAGATCCTCATCCTTGACCACCGACAGAAGCCGCAGCGAGCTGCGGCGACCCGACTGCGCCGTGCCCAGGACGTCACCCTCCCGCCGCTGTTCCAGGTCCAACCGGGAGAGCTCGAAGCCGTCGAGACTGGCCGCCACTCCGACGAGTCTGTCGTGGGCCGGGTCACCGGGCCGCGCCGAGGTGACCAGGAGACACAGCGCCGGCCTTCCGTCCCTGCCGACGCGGCCGCGCAACTGGTGCAACTGGGAGACACCGAACCTGTCCGCGTCCATGATCACGATCATTCCCGCGGCGGGGACGTCCACGCCCACCTCGATGACCGTTGTGCTGACAAGGACGTCCAGCCCGTTCTCCTCGTCGGAGGGCCCGGCGGCGAACCGCCGCATGACGTCCTCCTTCTCGTCCGGTGACAGACGCCCGTGCATCACCCCGACGCGCACATCCTGCAGGGGGCCGGCCGACAACTCGGCCGTCAAGGACTCCACGGCGTGGGTCGGTGCGGGACCGTCGCCGACGTCCACGTCGGTGTCGTCGTCGCCGATGCGGGGACAGACGACGAAAACCTGCCGACCTGCGGCGACCTCCTCGGCCACGCGCTCCCATGCCCGATCGACATGTGTGGGAGTCACCTCGCTGCTGACAACGTGGGACACGATCGCAGGGTCGCCATGCGGGCGCTCCGTCAAGGACAGAACGTCCAGGTCCCCGAACACCGTCATCGCGACCGAGCGGGGGATCGGTGTCGCCGTCATGACCAGGAGATGCGGACGCTGGTCGGGGACCCGTTCGAGGAGCGCCGAGCGCTGCTCGACGCCGAAGCGGTGCTGCTCGTCGACCACGATGAGGCCGAGGTCGTGGTACTGCACCGACTCCTGCAGCAGGGCGTGCGTCCCGACGACGATGCCCGCGTCACCCGTGACGATGTCCAGCAGCGCGGTACGACGGGCCGCGGCCGGGGTGGACCCGGTCAGCAGCACGACCCGGGTTCCCACGGCAGATCCCCCGAGCAGCCCACCCTCGGCCAGATCCCCGAGAAGCCCCACGATGCTGGCGTAGTGCTGCTGGGCGAGGACCTCGGTGGGGGCGAGCAGGACGGCCTGACCGCCCGTGTCGACGACCTGCAACATCGCCCGTAGTGCCACGAGTGTCTTCCCCGTGCCGACATCGCCCTGGAGGAGCACATGCATCGGGTGCGTTCCGGCGAGTCGCTCGGCCAGCGAGTCCCCCACCGCCGTCTGGCCTGCGGTCAGGACGAAGGGGCTTCGACTGTCGAACTCCGACAGGACACCATCGGCTCGTGGGGGACGGGCCACCGCTGAGAGCCGGTCGGCCCGATGGCGGCGCTGAGCGAGGGCCAGTTGGACGACGAGAGCCTCGTCGAAGGCGAGCCTGCGCCGTGCGGCCCGCGCGGCGGCGTGGTCGACGGGACGATGGATGTCCCTGATCGCCTTGTCCAACGGGACGAGTCCCTCCGCATCGAGCACGTCGCCCGGCAGGGGGTCGGCCACCGGTGCGAGACGGGCGAGGGTCATGCCCACTGCCCGGTCGATGACAGGGCTCGGCAGTCCCCTGGTCGCGGGATACACCGCGATCATTCGGCCGAGGAAGTCGGTCGCTGCGGCGTCGAACCCGTCGCCGGTCCCGTCGGGCAGCAGTTCGAAGTCCGGTTGGACGAGCTGGAGTTTGCCGCGGTACTCCCCCACCTCACCGCTGAACAACCCCAACCTGCCCGGTGGCAACTGGCGCTGCAGCCCCTTACGGCCGAAGAACGTCAGCATCAGTTGTCCGGAACCGTCGGTGACGACCAACTCGGTCCGATCCATCATCCGGCCGTTCGAACGATTGCGGAACGACGAATTCCTGACGCTCTTGACCCGCGCCATCACCGTGACGTACTCCCCCGGCACCAGAGTCTGCAGGTCCGTGAGCTCACCGCGGGAGAAGTACCGGCGCGGGTAGTGCTCGAGGAGTTCTCCCACGGTCTGGATGTCCAGGGTCGCCAGCGCCTTGGCGGTACGGCCGCCGACCACATCCCGCAGGAGGTGATCGGGCCTCAGGTCAACCGATGACATGGACCCAGCGTCGCATCTGTGTACGGAGGCGCCGCTCCGGCACTCCGGTCACTCCACGCCGAAGATCACCGGCCAGAGCGGTTGTCCCCCGTCGTACGCGACCGTCTCGACACCCGGATGGACTGCTCTGACGTGCTCTGCGATGACCTCCATGAGGTCCGGGGTCGAATCGACGCCCTGGACCACGGTGGCCAACTCGGCCCCGGCGCTGAGCATCACATCGAGGGTCTCGCAGGCGACAGTGCCCATGTCGGACCCGATGCGCAGGATGTCGCCGTCCACCATGCCCAACACGTCACCGGGCAGACACCGCCCCGCTGTCGTGACCGCTTCCCGGGAGGAGACGGTGACGGCCCCGTAACGCGTCGCTCCGGACGCACGTGACATCGCAACGACGTCGTCGTCGAAGGGCACCTCGGGGTCGTGGACGGCGATCGCCGCCAGCGACTGCGTGATCGAACGGGTGGGAACCACTGCGACGCGCAGTCCCTGGTCCCGCGCCGAGACCGCTGCCGCCTCCGCGGCGGCGCGCGTCTCCTTGTCACTGGGCAACACCACGACCTCGCCGGCCCCCGTTGCGGAGACCGCAGCGAGGATCTCCCCGGTCGCGGGAGCCAGTCTGGGCTGCGCCACCACCGGCACGACCCCGGAATCCTCCAAGAGGGCGACGATGCCCGGTCCATGGGCCACCGCCACCACCCCACGTCCCCGCGGCGCCGCGTGGCGGGCCTCGGCCGTGAGCAAGAAGGTGATCCTGATGCGATAGGGGCGCCCGACCTCGAGTGCAGCCTCGACGGCTGCTCCGGCGTCGTCGACGTGGACGTGGACGTTCCACAGGCGATCGCCACCCACCACCACCAGGGAGTCCCCTAACGCCTGGAGGCGCCCCTTGAGCGCGGGTACGCGCTCGTCGTCGATCTCGAGCAGGTACATGACCTCGTACTGCGGGCCGGAGTAGTCGGTCTCGGCCTCGGCGACGGACGTCCGGGGCAGGTTCTCGACCGGGGGTGGCGGCCGGCGCTGCCCGGTGACCACCTCGGCGAGCGCGGACAGGATGACGACGAAGCCCCGACCACCCGAGTCCACCACCCCCGCGTCCCGAAGGGCGGGCAACTGCTCCTGCGTGGCAGCGAGTGCCTCGTCGGCGGCATCTGCCGCGGCGACCACCACGTCCGCGAGCGAGTCGGTACCGGCGCGCTGCGCGGCCTCGGCGGCCTTGCGCACGACGGTGAGGATGGTGCCCTCTTTCGGAGAGCCCACCGAGGCGTATGCCAGATCGGCCGCTCGCTGCAGTCCCGCGGCGATCACCTCAGCTGCGGGACGCGCCCCGCCGTCGTCGACCGGGGCCACGGACACCATGCCGCGGAGGATCTGACTGAGGATCACCCCCGAGTTGCCGCGGGCTCCGAGGAGCGCGCCGGTCACGAGGGCGCGCGAGAGGCCTTGCATGGCCGCTTCCCCACCCCCCTCGGCGACCCCCGGGGCGGCCTCGAGCATCGCGCGCTCGGCAGCCTCGAGGGTGAGGTACATGTTGGTCCCGGTGTCGCCATCCGGCACGGGGAAGACGTTGAGAGCATCGATCTCCTCGCGGGCGTCGCCCAGCGCCGCCACGGCCGTGCGGACCCACGTGTTCAGCAGATCGGCATCGACCACGTCGTGGGGCCCGCGACCCTCCTGCTCGGACATGGCCCCCAACGTACTGCGCGGAGGCAGGGGATTTCGCGGTCTGCGTGCCCTCGGCTACAGTTGGGGGGTTGCGCTTGCGCGCGACAGGGATGTCCAGGCCCGGTACCAGCCGACGGCACCAGGTCGACGGCAAAGCCGACGGCACCAGGTCGACGGCAGAGCCGGCGGCAGGTCGACGGCAGAGCTGGCGGCACCACCCGACGACCCAGATCGCCGGCCCAGGTCAGCAGCCCAGGTCGACGGCAGAGCCGAGGTGGAACCCGGAAGGCCACGTGGCCGGACACCCCGACAGGACGAGTCACCCGAGTCGATGAAGAGGTCAGGTCATGGCAGCGAAGTGTGATGTGTGCGGCAAGGGCCCCGGGTTCGGCCACAACATCTCCCACTCGCACCGCCGGACGAAGCGGCGCTGGAATCCCAACGTCCAGACGGTCCGCACCGTCGAGAACGGCACCCCCAAGAAGGTCACGGTCTGCACCTCGTGCCTGAAGGCGGGCAAGGTCACCCGGGCCTGACGGTCCCCCAGGCACCCGACCCCCGGCACCCGGCGGCGACTGTCACCGGAAATGCTCGTGGCCGCCGCCCTGTCCGCTCCACAGCCGGCCATCGACCGCCACGCCCGCACCACTCGAGGCCGCTTGGCCGACCCGACCGATCACGGTGAACATCCCGGGCAGCTGTGAGCCGGCCGGGAAGGTCGCCACGAGGGAGTGGTCGTCTCCCCCCGCGAGCACCCACGTCAGAGGATCGACGTTGAAGGCCGACGAGGTCTCTGTCAACTGGTCGGCGACGGGGATCGCCGAACTGTCCAGATCGACCAGCACGCCCGAGGCGCGGGCCAGATGGTGGACGTCGGCGAGCAACCCGTCACTGACGTCGATCATGGCGGTCGCACCGGCTGCGGCCGCGGACGGCCCACTGTCGTAGGGGGGTCGTGGCCGCTGGTAGGCCTGCACGAGGGCGCGCGGTGAACGGAAGCCCCGCGAGAGGACCGTGAGCCCGGCGGCCGCCCACCCCTGCCTCCCGGCCATGGCCACCACGTCCCCCGGCCGTGCGCCGGAGCGCGTGACCGCCCGGCCCGTGGTCCCCAGCGCGGTGACCGACACGACGGTGTTGTCCGACCGCGTCACGTCTCCCCCGACGACCGCGGCTCCGAGTTCCTCCGCCTCATCCCGGATACCCGTCATCAGGTCGACCACCCACGAGACCTCTGTCTCCGCCGGAAGCGACAGGGCGACGAGGAGCGCCACACAGCGGCCCCCCATGGCTGCGATGTCCGCCATCGCCGCTCCTGCCGCCCGATGCCCCACATCCTCGGCCGACGCCCACTCGTGTTTGAAGTGGCGTCCCGCGACCATGGTGTCGACACCGGCGACGACCGGCCCGGCGATGTCGATGACGGCGGAATCGTCGCCGAATCCCACCGGCGCGCCCGATGGCGGCAGGACATCCCCGATGTGCCTGATCAGACCGAATTCCCCGATGTCTGCAATGGTCTCGGACACAGCCACTCCCTTACCGCCGATGCTCCACGGTAGTGGAACGCCGCTGGAGTCATGTCAGGGGTGCATGCCGGGAGGGCGGCGTGGTCAGGGGCGCTCGACGGCGTCCGCGAGCAGTGTCGCGATCAACTCCGGGTACGTCACACCGGTGGCCTGCCACATGCGTGGATACATCGAGATCGGCGTGAAACCGGGCATCGTGTTGACCTCGTTGACGACGAGTCCCTGGGCGGCGTCGAGGAAGAAGTCGACCCGGGCGAGGCCCCGGCATCCGAGTGCGTCGAACGCCGCGAGCGCCATCCGCTGGACGGCCTCGGCGACTCCCGGCGGAAGTTCGGCCGGGACGATCAGATCCGCGCTGTCGTCGAGGTATTTCGCCTCGAAGTCGTAGAACTCGTGGCCTTCCCGGACCTTGATCTCGGCGGGGACACTGGCCCTGGGCCGACCGTCCGTCCCGACCAGGACCCCGCACTCGATCTCCCGGGCGCCCTCGACGGACGCCTCCACGATGATCCGCGAGTCGTGCCGGGCCGCCTCCGTGACGGCACGTCCGAGGTGCTCGGGAGCATGCACTTTGCTGACGCCCATACTCGAGCCGGCGCGCGCGGGCTTCACGAAGACAGGCCATCCGAGACCGTCGACGACGTCCACGTGGTCGGACGTGTGGACGTCGGAATGCCAGTCGTCGTGGTCGAAGCTGTGCCAACGGCCGGCGGGGATTCCCGCATCGCGCAGGATCTGTTTGGTGACGGTCTTGTCCATGCACGCCGCCGACGCGAGGATCCCGGACCCGACGTAGGGCAGCCCCGCCAGTTCGAAGAGCCCCTGGATGGCCCCGTCCTCTCCCTGGGGGCCATGCATCACCGCGAAGGCCACGTCGATGCCCTCGAACCGGCGACCACCGTCGGACTCTTCGAACCAGACCCCCCTGACCCGCGGGTCGAGGCTCAGAGCAGCAGGAGCGCCCTCGGGTCCGACGACGGGCAGGTCACCGTCCTCGATCACCATGCGTTCCGGGCGGCCATGGTGGGCCACCCACGCGCCTTCCGGGGTGATACCGACCGGAAGGACCTCGAATCGTTCGGTGTCGATGGCGGAGATGACGCTCCCCGCGCTCACGACCGAGATCGAATGCTCGCTGCTACGGCCACCGAACAGCACCAGTACACGGGTTCGCGACACCCGGGCACCCTACCGCCTGTCCCTGCTGCACCAGGGACGCCCGCCGTCAGAGCGAGACGGAGTTCCAGATCCTGATCACATGCTGTTCGTGCTCGAAGCCGAGCGCACTGAGAGCTCCGGCATCGAGGGCGAACAGGCGCCCGTCGACCGCCGGCAGTGCCAGCCAGGTGGCCGTGAGGATGCGCAGGAAGTGGCCGTGCGCCACCAGTGCGACGTCCTGGCCACTCTCGATGATGGGGAGACTGCGCGCGATCACGCGGGAGGCCCGCGTCGCCACGTCCTCGGGCTGCTCCCCGGGAGTTTCTCCGGCTGGGATGGGGTCACGCCAGATCGTCCAGTCGGGATCCCCGAGATCCTGACGGATGTCCGCGGTGCGACGGCCCTCGTAGGCTCCGTAGTCCCACTCCAGGAGATCCGGGTCGGCCTCACCCGACAGCCCGGCCAGCCGGGCCGTCTCCTGGGCACGGGACAGCGGACTGACCAGGACCAGCCCGAAGGACCGCCCCGAAAGGTGAGGGGACAACTTGGCGGCGTCGGAACGCCCCTTCTCGGTCAGGGGCAGATCCGTGCGACCGGTGTGCTGGCCGCTGCGGCTCCACTCGGTCTCGCCATGGCGGACGAGGACGATGACGCCGGGCATCAGACGGCCTGGCCCTGCTCCTCGCGGACAGGCCGGGACATGAGGGCCTCGAGCATCTCGCCGGGATCCATACCGTGGTGCACGACGTTGACCACCTGCTCGGTGATGGGCATCTCCACCCCCGCGTCCTTCGCCATCTCGAGGATCGGCAGGCAACTCTTGACACCCTCGCACGTCTGCTTGGTCACGGCGATGGTCTCGTCCACGGTCAGCCCCTTGCCGAGGTTCTCGCCGAACGTCCGGTTGCGCGACAGCGGGGAACTGCAGGTGGCGATGAGGTCACCGATGCCCGCCAGCCCCAGGAACGTCAGCGGATTCGCGCCGAGCGCGACACCGAGCCGGGACATCTCCGCCAGACCACGGGTGATGAGCGCAGCCTGGGCATTCTCCCCGAACCCCTTGCCCACGGCCATGCCGTTGGCGAGGGCGATGACGTTCTTCACCGCGCCACCGATCTCGGTGCCGACCACATCGGTGGTGAAGTAAGGCCGGAAGTAGCCGTTGGCGGATGCCACCTGCAGTTGCTGGGAACGCGCCTCATCGACGCACGCCACAGTCGTGGCAGCCGGCTGCCGTTGGATGATCTCCCGGGCGAGGTTGGGCCCCGACACCACCGCGACGCGGTCGATGGGAATGTCGGCGACCTCCGCCAGGACCTGTGACATCCGAAGCTTGGTGCCCTGCTCGATGCCCTTCATGAGGGTCACCAGCAGCGCATCGGGCTCTATCAGGTCCTTCCACGCGGTGAGGTTCTCCCGCACGGTCTGCGAAGGGATCGCCAGGATGACGATCTCGGCTCCCTCGAGCACCTCACGGGGATCGTTCGAGCACGTGAGCGTCGTCGGCAGATCGAGGCCGGGGTGGTACATCTCGTTCCGGTGGTTGTTGTTGATGTCCTCGACCACCTCGGGCTCACGAGCCCACATCCGAACATCACCCCCGGCGTCGGCCATGATCATCGCGTAGGCGGTTCCCATCGAGCCGCTACCCATCACCGCTACCCGTGCCATGCTTCCTCCTCAGCTGTTGCGTCCAGACTGTCAGGCGCGCTTGGCTGTTCGCTTGACGGCGGCGCCACGTGCTGTCGCCTTACGGGCAGGAGCCTTCTTCACCGCAGCCTTGCGGGCAGGAGCCTTCTTCACCGCAGCCTTCTTGGCGGGAGCCTTCTTCACCGCAGCCTTCTTGGCGGGAGCCTTCTTCACCGCAGCCTTCTTGGCGGGAGCCTTCTTCGCCGGGGCCTTCTTCACAGGAGCCTTCTTGGCCGTGGTCTTCTTCACCGCAG
>CAIWTL010000148.1 GCA_903915555.1 uncultured Micrococcales bacterium
CCACGGGTCGCCGCGGTCCGCAAGCAGGCCGAGGATCCGCGCCGCGGTGGCCTGGCCGTTGAGCACGGGGAGATCCGGGAACCTCTCCGCGACGCGCCAGGCGAAGGCCGCGCTGCGGTCGTCGCCGCAGACGACGGCACTCACCTCACCGTCCGTGATCCGGTGGGAGAGCGCGACCAGCCTGCGGTCGGCCCACAAGATGCCCGCCGGGGTGCGTTCCGCCCGTCGGTGGCGGGGCCTCCGGGGGGCCCGCACGACCTCGACGTCGCCGACGCGTGCGAGGTCCGGATCCACGACGCCGTCCCCCGCGTCCGGCCCCGATCGCAGCAGGATGATCATCGGGCCAGCTCCATGACACGACGCACAGCCTCGTCGAGGGCGGCTCGGCGCGTGAGCCCCTGCCCGAAGGCCTGAGCCTGCGCCACGCGGCCGGGTGTGGTCGCGAGGGCGTCGGCGAGGGTCGCGGTGAGGGCGGCTGCGGCGGCGTCCGGCCCGGGCTCGGCGACAGGATGGAATCGTGGATAGTCGCGCAGGACCCTGACGGCGTCGGACTGCGGATCCACGACTCCGGCGATCGGCAGGCCCGTCGCGGCGTACTCGTAGGTCTTGCCCCCGGTCACCAACTCACCGCCCTCCTTCGCCAGGAGAAGCGCGTCGAGGCCGGCGTAGACGCCGGCCAGTTCGGGGCGGCTGACGTGTCCGGCCCACGACACGCCCTCGGCTGCGCGGATCCTGTCGTGCATGCTCCGCCAGAAGGGGGACCCCTCCGTGTAGCCCAACGGGCCGGTGAAGACGAGCTCGACAGGATGCTCGGACGAGTCGCGGACCCGCCGCCAGGCCTCGAGCAGCATGTCCATCGGGAAGTTCGTCGGCACCAGCCCGACGTAGCCGATGCGCAGCGGCGTCCGTGGGTCGGTGGTGATGGTCGTCGGGTCGACGATGCCCGGATCCCATCCGTTCTCCACGACGCGGAAGCGGTCGGCGTACTCGGGGAATCGCCGGGAGTGCCACTGCTCGATGGGCGGGTTGACGAACCACACCTCCCGGGCGCAGCGGAACCAGCGCAGTCCGAAGGACAGTCGTTGGCGGTACCACTCGTGCGGCTCGGCGGTGAAGACGTCGGCGAGGAATGAGTCCCGGTCGTCGATGACGAGGGGGATGCCGAGGTCGGCGGCGACATCCACGCTCGCCTCGATCTGGCCGTAGGGACCGCCGGTGGCAAGGATCAGAGACACGGGGTCGGCCGCATCGATGTCCCGCAGCGCCTGGCCGACCGCGGGGATCCAGGCCTCGTACACCTTCTCGGGGAACGGCGGCAGGACCTGACGGCGCTCCGCAGCGAATCGCTTGGGATCCGCTGCCCGTTCCGGACCCCAGTCGTCGATCAGTGGCCAGGGATTCTCCGGATAGAAGGGGAGCCGGTGCACCGAAACCCTCGGATCGATCTGACTCTCCAGCCCCGGGTCCGCGCCGTAATGCACGAGGAAGGTCTCGCGCGAAGCTGCGATGACCGTCACACGTGCCCCCGCCTCGGCGAGCGCATTGGCGACGGCGAGCGGCCGGAACGTGCCGGAGCCCCGGAAGGGGGGGAACCCCCAACTCACCAGGGCGATGTGGGGACTGTCCGGCACGACCGTCATCCTGCCACGTGACCCCGGGGGGCTCGGTCAGGCGACCTTCGCCGTCCCGTTCCGCTTCACGACCAGCTGCACGCGCAGCGGCGTGCCCAGACCGACCTTGTTCTCGGCCTGCACGAGCACGGTGACCTTGCCGGGGGTCAGATTCCGCAGAATCGCCTCGGTCCGGTTCACCGTGCTGACCTGCGACCCCACCGTGACCTGGTACTTGCGGATCTTCGCCCCGCCGGTGTCCGCGGGCGCAGTCCAGCTGAGCTGGACCGATTTGCCCGGGCCCTTGGCGGCCACCGGAAGCGTGGGCTTGGCCGGGCTCGCCAGAGGCTGTGCCTCGACGGGCTCGCTCCACGCTCCGATGCCCGTCTTGGTGATCGGGGCGACCCGGAACAGGTACTTCGTGCCGTTGACCAGGCGCTTGCGCAGGCCGCTCATGCGCTTGGCGGACCCGTTGTCGTCATTGACGGCCAGCCATCCGAAGAGCGGGTCCCGCATCTGGATGCGGTAACCCTGCACCGACTTGGTCGCCCGCAGCAGAGCCCGCTCCGCGGGAGTGGGCTTCTTGGGCTGGGCATCCTTGCCGGCGCGGTTCGGCTTGGGCTCGGGGGCTTCGCTGCCGGCCCACGCCCACTCGAGCTTGACGCGTGCATTCCCGGCCGTGGGAGTCACGGTGAGCGGCGGCAGCGTGCGCTTGGCCTTCGCCGACGGGTACAGCTGGAAGGTCGTGCTCATCGAGTTGCCACCACTGATGCGCAACTCGGGGGCACCGGTCACCTGCTTGAACCCGGTGGCGACCAATCCCGCGAAGGGGTCCACGAGGGACGGCGGCACGACGCGGATCGTGGTCCCCGGGCTCGAGTTGACCTCGAGGAGGCGACCGGCCGCGTCGGTGTAACTGACGCTGGTGGCAGTGGCGGAAGACTGGGTCCAGCCGGGCGCCAGGTGCCAGAACTGGGTGATGGGGGACGCCGCGGTGTCGGTCACCTGCATCGAGTGACGCGCGTCGTCGATGAGAACCTCGCGCCGATGCCGGGGACCCTTGTCGGTGGAGTCCATGACGATCCGGTCGAGAGATCCCCGTCGCTTGACCGACAACGTACGGATCTGTTCTTCATTGGCCGACTGTTGGGAGGGGATCGCGCGGTTGTGGGCGCTGCCGCGCTCCATCCACTGGGTCAACGGATTCGCATCGTCGTAGTCGTACTGGCCGATGTCCATGACCACCGGAACGCCCAGGGTCTGCCAGGTGATCGACGTGTTGTCGTCGTGACCATGTGACCCCTTGCGTGGCTGGTTCAGGGCCGTCCACCACGTCGTGTTCGGATCAGTCCACGACCAGCGGCCCACAGCCAGTCCGCCGTCGGGATCGGTCAGGCTCAGTGGCCGGGACGGGTTCGGATCCGGACGCAGCACCGAGTCGC
>CAIWTL010000149.1 GCA_903915555.1 uncultured Micrococcales bacterium
GCCTGGGGAGCGGTGCGGGTGGCGGCGACAGCGGCGACCCGTTCGGCCTCGCAGCGTTCCCACGCCCTGCGGGCGTCGGCCAGTGCCTGCCTGGCGGGCCACAGCACCGGGGGCAGCATGGCCTGATCGGGCACGTTGTACGACGGCGCCGTCTGTGGCCCCGGCAGGGCGTGGACGGCAGCGGCCACGGCGGCCAGGTCGACAGTGGTGGTGGTCTTGGTCATCGGTTGTTCTCCTGATTCGGGACGAGGTGGTCGGGCAGTTGCAGCCCGCGGGCGTCGGCGTCACGACGGACCCGCGCCATGATCCGCTCGACGTCGTGGGCCTCGCGGACGTCCATCGGCCTTGAGGGCATCGCGTCGCCGGGACGGGGTTGGTCCCCGGACAGCAGGTCATCGAGCTGCCCGCTCTCCTGGGCGGCGACGACGAGGTCGTAGCGGCCGAGCCGCGTCGCCTCCTCGAGGTCCGCGCGGCTCCATTGCGGCGGCGCTGACGGTGGTGTGACGGGTTCACTCATGATGGGTTCCTCCTGGTTGTTGAGTGACGAGGTCGATTGCGCGGCGCAGTTGTTTGACCGCGGCTGGGTAGTGATGGGGGCACCATGGCACTTGCCATGCGCCGACGTGGGGGCACTCGGGCCAGGTGCACTGCACCGCGGTGAGGCTGCGACGGTCACTCATCGGGGTTCTCGTCATCGGTGATGACCTCGGCGTCGATGACGTCGGACTGGGGGGTGGTGAGTTCCTCGGGGTCATACGCGGCACCCAGCACGATGTCTGAGGCCCCGATGCGGATGACCTCGGTGATGGCTCGGTTGGTGAGCATGGCTTCCGGGTATTGCCGCCACGCTCCCCGGCCAGCCAGGCCAGCCGCCTCAGCCCGTGCCATGTCCCAGGTGGCGGTGTGCTCGTAGTCGGGATCATCGCTGCGGATGAGTACGGCGGTCACCGCACCGTCATGTCGGTGGATACGCAGACGGTGGCCAGCACGGCGCACCAGGGCGGCCTGTAACTGTGCGGACATGCTGGGCTGTCCGTCGATGATGTGGATGGTGGTCAGCGCGGTGGCGGGGGCCAGTCCCAGACTGTGGCCCAGGTTGATGGCCAACAGCACGTTGGCCGGTTTGCCACGGAATGCGCGTGGCACCAGATCGGATGACGACAGCGCCTTGGCGAAGGTCATCTCGGCGTCCAGGCGGGCGGGCAGGTTGGTACTCATGGTGTCTCCAGGTTGTTGCGTAGTTGATTGAGGTCGATGACGGTCCCGGTGGGAACGTCTTTGGGTTGGGACTTACGACGTCCGCCACCGTCGCGAGTGGCACCCGTGGCGGGCTTGGCGGAGGTTGTCGCGCGTGGCGGACGTGGCGGACGTGGCGGAGGTTGCGGACGTGGCGAAGCATGGCGACCCTCGCCACCTCCGCCAACAGCGCCACTCTCACCGCTGGCGGACGTTGTATGTGAGTCGTCTGTCAGTCGCCACTCAGCGCGCCGGCCCCGCAGGGCAGTCAGTACGCCGATGCGCTCAGCCGCCCGCTCAACACTGCGTTCACTGAATCCAGCCGCCTCACCGTGGGCGACAGCAAAGGACTTCATGACTGCCCCACCGGCGTTGCCCAGGAAGTCCCTCAGCCATTGATCGGCACCCATGGGACTGCCGGAGTCGTCCTCGGGACGATCTGCGCTAGCGCCCCGATCCAGTAGTTGCTGCACCCAGTCCCGACCCGTGCCGGGATGATCGGCTACTTCTGGTTGGCTGGCCACGGTAGTGGCGTAGGACTCGCTGTCCACATCCACGACGGTGGGGGTGATGGTGAAGGACCACGCGGGCGCATCACCGGCTAGATCGTTGGACTTGGTGGCAGCCAACCATCGCAGCCCGGTTTGGGGATCATCAGCCACGGTCAGCACTGCCCGCGCCGTGGATCGGATACCGACGCTGCCGATGATCTTGTCCGCGATCGGACCTTGACCCTTGCCCAGGTGCCACCCGGCCAGCACCGACACCTCGTAAC
>CAIWTL010000150.1 GCA_903915555.1 uncultured Micrococcales bacterium
TCGGCGTTGACGACGACCACGTCGGCCTCGATCCGCTCACCGTCGTCGGTGATGACAGCCGTCGCGCGGCGACCGTCGTGCTCGATCGAGGCGACGTTCGTCCCGTACCGGAACGACACCCCGTGCTTCGCGGCGGCACCGGCCATGGCGACGGGGATCTCGTGCATCCCGCCGCGCGGAACGCTCACGCCCGCGACCGAGTCCATGTACGAGATCACCCCGTAGATCGCCAGGGCCTTGAAGGGGGAGACCCCGGCGTACATGGCCTGGAAGGACAAGGACCGGACCGTGCGGGGGTCCTTGAGGTACTGCCGCACTTTGGCGTCGAGGCGCCGAAAGCCGCCCATGCGGACCAGGCGCACGAGATTGCCGGTCAGCAGGTCCCAGGGGCGGTCGGTGTTGCGGTCGATGAAGTCCGAGTACTCCGCGCGATACAGCTCGGTCAGGAAGTCCACATAACGCAGGTACCCGGCCGCCTCGTCGGGGCCGATCACCGCTTCGATCTCCGCGGCCATACGCGCCGGGTCGGAATGGACGTCGAGCTGGGATCCGTCCGGGTAGTAGGTGCGGTAGATCGGGTCGAGCGGCAGCAGTTCCAGCCAGTCCTCCAGCGACTCACCCACCGCCGCCAGGGCGTCGCCGACGAGCTCGGGCATCGTGAGGACCGTCGGACCGGTGTCGAACACGAATCCTGAGTCCTCCAGTCGCCCGGCGCGGCCCCCGGGGATGTCCTCCCGCTCGAGCACCGTGACCTCGCGGCCGGCGCCCGCGAGATGGAGTGCGGCGGACAGGCCACCCAGTCCTGCACCGACGACGAGGACACGCTCGGTTCGTCCGGGGACGGTCTTCATGGTGCTCCTCCTGGCCCGGGACGCCGTCAGGCGACCCGGCTCGTGGCGGCGGTGATGAGTTGGTTCAGGACGTCGCGGGCCTGTGGATCGGCGTCGCTGGCCGCGAGTGCGTCGCCCGCGCGAGCGGCGTAGTCGTCGATCAGCGACTCGACGCGGAGGCGGGCATCGGTGGAGTCGACGAGGGTGCGCATCCGGCGCACTCTCGCCGGGTCGGTCGACGTCGACTCGAGGTCGGCGGCCAGCGCGGCGCGCCCGTCGTCATCGAGGTCGGACAGGGCGTACGCGACGAGCGCCGTGCGCTTGCCCTCCCGGAGGTCGTCGCCCGCGGGCTTGCCCGTCGTGTCGGGGTCGCCGTAGACACCGAGGAGGTCGTCCCGCAACTGGAAGGCGACCCCGAGCGAGAGCCCGTAGTCGCGCAGGGCGGTGACGAGCCCGGGATCGGCGTCGGCCAGGGCCGCCCCCAGGTGGAGGGGGCGTTCGATCGTGTACTTCGCCGACTTGAAGCGTGCGACCTGCAGCGCCGGTTCCACCGCCGTGTTGCGGCGCACCTGTTCCAGGATGTCGAGGTACTGCCCTGCCATGAGCTCGGTCCGCAGGGTGTCGTACACAGGCTTGCCCCGCTGCAGCGCGGCGGTCGGCAGCCCGCAGCCCATGAGCAGTTCATCCGCCCAGGACAGGCACAGGTCGCCGAGCAGGATCGCCGCGGCCGCCCCGAAGTCGTCGGGAGAACCGGCCCATGAGGCCCGCGCGTGCATGTCCGTGAACTGCCGGTGCATGGCGGGTCGTCCCCGCCGGGAGTCACTGCGGTCCATCACGTCGTCGTGGACGAGTGCGCAGGCCTGGAGGAACTCCATCGCCGAGGCCGCTCCGATGACCTCGTCGCAGTCCGGCCCCCCGGCTGCGCGCCACCCCCAGTACAGGAACATCGCCCGCAGTTTCTTGCCGCCCGCCATGAAGTCGGTCAGTGGATCGACCAGACCCCCCACGTCGGGACTGACATCGTCGAGCAGGGGGCGCTGTCCGGCGAGGAACTCGTTGACCCGCTTGCCCACGCGCTCCCGCACCTGGGCGACCTCCCACGGTCTGATGTTCTCCACGTACCGAGGGTAGGCCCGACCGCGCCCGCCACAAATCGGTGCCCACCGCGGTGCCGCGGTGACCCGGTCCGGCCGCCGACGGGGTCCCGCCACGGAAACCGTGGAGTACCCTGAGCGGATGGATCATGCGCGCCCTTCGCTCAGCGACGTGCTGCGCGCGGGGGAGCGCTCGTTCTCCTTCGAGTTCTTCCCTCCCAAGACGGACAAGGGCGAGCACCAGTTGTGGCAGACCCTGCGGGAACTCGAGGCGCTGCACCCCACGTTCGTCTCCGTCACCTATGGTGCGGGCGGCAGTACCCGCGACCGCACGGTGCGTGTGACGCGGGCGATCGGGGAGGAGACGACCGTCCCCCCGGTGGCGCACCTCACCTGTGTCGGGGCGTCCCGCGATGATCTGCACTCGGTCATCGCCGAGTACTCGGATGCCGGGGTCAGCGACGTCCTGGCGCTGCGCGGCGACCCGCCGGGCGGTCCCGGCTCACCGTGGCAGCGCCATGAGGACGGCCTCGACCACGCGGTCGACCTGGTCCGCCTTCTCAAGGAACTCGGGAACTTCACCGTCGGGGTCGCCGCCTTCCCCGAAGGTCACCCCGAGGCCGACGGCCTGGATCAGGACGCGGAGGTCCTGCGGATCAAGCAGGACGCCGGGGCCGAATACGCGATCACGCAATTCTTCTTCGACGCGGCCGACTACTTCCGGTTGCGGGACCGCGCGGCGGCGGCGGGGGTCACGATGCCGATCATCCCCGGCATCATGCCCGTCACCAACGCCAAGCAGATCGAACGCTTCGCCCAGTTGTCCGGCGCGGCCTTCCCCGAGAGCCTCGCGCGACGCTTCCACCAGGTCGCGCACGACCCCGAAGCGGTCACCGCCCTGGGTGTCTCGGTCGCCACACAGATGTGCCAGCAACTGCTGGCGGGTGAGGCCCCCGGCCTGCACTTCTACACACTCAACCGTTCCAGCGCCACGCGGGAGATCTACTCCTCCCTGGGGTTGCAGCACCGGCTGCCGTCCGGTGCGAGCGTCTGAACGACTCCGGTCAGGGCCCCGGACGGCCCCCTGCTGACAGACTGCCCGTGTGGATCTCGACGGCCTGGGCGTTGCCATGCTCGTGTGTGCCGCCGTGGTGCTGCTCGCCGTGCTGGGGGTCAGGGTTGCGGGGCGCCTCGGTATCCCCGGCCTGCTCCTGTACCTCGCACTGGGCCTCGTGCTCGGGTGGCTGTTCCCGTCGGTCGGGGTCGAGGACGCCCAGCTGGCGACGGTTCTCGGCTACACGGCGCTGGCGATCATCCTCGCCGAAGGGGGCCTCACCACGAGTCTGACGGACCTGCGGCCGGTGCTGTGGCCCTCCCTCACCCTCGCGACCGTCGGCGTCGCCGTCAGCATCGCCGTCGTGGCCGGTGCGCTGCTGGTCTTCACCGAGATCGACGCGAGGGTCGCCCTGCTGATGGGTGCCGTGCTGGCCGCGACCGACGCGGCTGCCGTGTTCTCCGTCCTGCGGCGCCTGCGGCTCCATCCCAGACTCAGGTCGCTGCTGGAAGGGGAGGCGGGGTTCAACGATGCACCGGTCGTGGTCCTCGTCGTGGTGCTGTCGACGGGTGACCTGAGCCGGTGGTGGCAGGTCCCCCTCGTGGTCCTGGCGGAGATCGCCGGGGGCGCGGTGGTGGGGATCCTGATCGGCCTCGCCGCGCGCTGGGTGCTCCCCCGCCTGGCCCTGCCGTCCGTGGGCCTGTACCCGATCGCGGTGTTCGCGCTGCTGGCCATGTCCTACGGGGCCGCATCCGTCCTGCATGCCTCCGGATTCATGGCCGTGTACGTGGCCGCCATCCTGGTGGGGTCCGCCGGGGCCCTCCCGCATCGGCAATCCGTCATCGGCTTCGCGGAGGGGCTCGCGTGGGCCGCCCAGATCGGGCTCTTCGTGATGCTGGGGCTCCTCGCATCGCTTGACGAACTCGCCGCGGCCGCACTGCCGGCGGCCGTCGCCGGCGTCGCGCTGGTGCTCCTCGCGCGTCCCTTGGCGGCGGTCGTCTCCCTCGTGCCGTTCCGCCTGCCCGCGCGGTGGGTCGCCTTCGTCTCGGTCGCGGGTCTGCGGGGTGCGGTCCCGATCGTCTTCGCCGCCATCCCGCTGGGATTGGGTGTCGGGGACGCCCGGATCGTCTTCGATGCCACCCTCATCCTCGTCGTCGTGCTCACACTCCTCCAGACACCGGTCCTGCCGTGGCTCGGTCGGCGTCTCGGTGTCGATGTGGGGTGGCAGGCGCAGCAGTTGCAGGTCGAGTCGGCCCCCCTCGATGGCATGGATGCGTCACTCCTGGGGGTCGACATCGACACGGGTTCCCGGCTCGCCGGGCTGTACGTGGCGGACCTGCGCCTGCCGCCGGGTGCAGCGGTCTCCCTGGTGGTGCGTGACGGCACGGGCTTCGTCCCGGACGCGTTCACACGTTTCCGGCCGGGGGACCGGATGCTCGTGGTCGCCACCGAGAAGTGCCGCCGCGATGCTGTCCGGCGGCTGCGTCTCATCTCACGCGACGGGCGGCTGGCCGGCTGGCGCCGGGGCCGATCCTGATGCGCCGGAGACGCACAGCGACCGGTCAGCCCGTGCTCAGGCCCGTCCGATGAGACCCGCGACGATCTCGGCGCCCATGCCCACCAGAGGGAGCCCACCGCCGGGGTGAGCAGTCCCGCCGACCTGGAACAACCCGTCGAGCGGCCCCTCGTTGCGGGCCCGCTGCAGGACCGACAGCGCGCCATGGGAGGCGGTGCCGTAGATGGCACCGTCCCCGGTCCGGTCCCGGACCCCGAGGTCCAACGGTGTCTGCAGTTCGCGCCACAGGACACGGTCGCGGACGTCCGGGCCACGCTCGGCGAGGAGGTCCAGCACCCGATCGGCATACCTCTCGTTGGCCGCAGTGTCCGACCAGTCGTGGCCGTCGGCCTGCGACGGCGCGTGACGAGGGGCGTTGACCAGGACGAACCAGGCCTCGCACCCGGGCGGCGCCATCGTCGGGTCGTCGGGGCGGCACACGTAGATCGCCGGATCGGCCACCGGGCGGCCGGCCGCGAGATCACGGAACTCATCGGCGTACCGGGCCGGGAACCACACGCTGTGATGGTTCAGGTCCGGGGTGGTGCCCGACCGCGCGAGCATGATCGCGAACCCGCCGTAGGACGCGGTGCGGCCGGGTGCGCCGACGGCCCCCTCGGTGAGTTCACCGAGGCGGCGCGCGTCCGCGTCGGACACGACGATGTCCGCGGCGAGGTGGTGCCCGTCGGACGTCAGGACCCCTGTGACGGCGCCGTCGGTATGGGTGATCCGGTCCACGGCCGTCCCGAGCCGGAACGTGACACCTGCCTTCTCGCAGCGTCTGTGCATCGCGTCGGCGAGATTCCCCAGGCCGCCGCCGATGTGCCACAGCCCGAACGTCTGCTCGACGAAGGGGATCGTGATGAGCGCGCCGGGGGCCCGCTGCGGCAGCGATCCGCTGTACGTCGCGTAGCGGTCCAGGACCATGCGCAGCCGCGGATCGGTGAGTTCCCGGGAACCCATGTCGTGGAGCGACCGCCAGGGTGCCACCGCACGCAGGTCGGCGGGTCGGGCCAGCGCCAGGAGTTGTCGTGGCCCCTGCATCGCGGTTCCGAGCACGGCCTCCCGGGTCAGCCGCCAGATCGTGGCTGCCCGTGCCATGAGGTCCCGCCACGAGTCGCCCGCAGCCGTCCCCCACTGGTCGCTGATCGCGGTGCACGTTCGACCCATGCTCGACCCCGGCAGCTGCAGCCGTGATCCGTCGGCGAAGTGGTAGCCGAACCCCGGCTCGGTCTCCAGCAGGTCCACCTCGTTCTCGAGGGGGCCCCCGGTCTTGAGGAAGAGGTCGCGGTAGACGGCGGGCAGTGTGAACAGGCTGGGGCCGGTGTCGAAGGCGAACCCGTCCCGGCGCAGGGTCCGCAGCTTCCCGCCCACGTGACCGGCGGCCTCGACGACGGTCACCTCATGCCGCTTGGCGCCGAGCCGGGCGGCGGCGGCCAACCCACCGGCTCCCGCTCCGACCACGATGATGCGCGCCATCGGTCCAGCCTACGAGGCCCGGTCGACCGCTGGGCCGTCAGGCGCGCACGGCGGGGGTCACGGGGCGCCCCCGCCAGGTCAGCGATCCGGTCCTGTGCCGACGGGCGGAGTCGGCGGTGAGCACCGCGAGGACGACGAGCGCCAACGGGTGCGCGAAGGCGCTCGGCCAGGCGGTGGATCCCGTGGCGCGGGCGGCGATCACCCGGTTGACCACGGCAGCCGCGTATCCCGCCGCCGCGATCGCCCGGGTGGGGCGGTGCCTGCCCGCGACCGCGTAGGCCACCGGCAGGCACCCGACGAGGGCGAGCATCGCCGTCGCCGCCACGCTGCCGCCCGGACCGCCGAAGGCCGCCCAGAGGGATTTCCGGTAGCCCGCCAGCAGGCCCGCGTCGGTCTCGTACATGAGGCAGTGGGCGACCGCGCTCGCATCGGTGATGTCGGCTGAGGCGCCGGCCCGCTTCACCGCTCGCGCGAGGGCGATGTCCTCGAGGACCTCGCCCGCCACGGCCCCGTGGCCCCCGGCGGCCGCGTACCCGGCGGCGCCCACCACGAGGAACTGCCCGTTGGCCGCGGCCATCGACGGGCGGGGGGATCGGCGCGCGACGTCGAGGGGGAGGGTGGTCAGCCACGACCACTGCTGCAGGGGCTGCACCAGTCGCGCCAGCGGGGTGAGTGCCCGCTGACGCGGCCACGCGCTCAGCAGGTCCACCCCGAGCCGTTCCCGCTGCGCGACCGCGGCGGCGACCGCCCCGGGCGCCACCCTCACGTCGGCGTCGAGGAACACGAGTGTGTCGCCGCTCGCTGCGGCCGCGAGCCGGTGGCAGGCGTAGGGCTTGCCGAGCCACCCGGGCGGTGGGGACTCGTCACTGCTCAGGACCGTGATGCGTGGATCACCGGCGGCGGCCCGCCGTGCCCGCTCGGCGGTGTCGTCGGCCGAGTCGTCGTCGAGGATCAGGAACTCGGCGTCGTCGAGCCCCTGCTGCGCCCGTAGGTCCGCGACGAGGGTCGCGATGGTGGCCGCTTCGTCACGGGCCGGGACCAGGACCGAGACCCGGGCGGCGACCCGCTCGGGTCTCGGTCCCAGGTGAGTCAGGTGTCGGCGGTTGACGGCACAGTGGACCGCTCCCGCCACCGCCGCGAGGGAACACAGCACGACAAGCGGCCGCAGCGCCCTCATGCCGACGCCCCCTGGGGCTGAGGGGTGCGCAGCCCCACGGCGACCACGGCCATCGGGATGCCCATGCCCACGGCGCCGATGAGAGCGACGGCCGGACGTCCGAAGAAGACCGCGTTCGCGAGGACGTTCGACACGTAGACCCAGCACAGCAGGGCGACCGGTGGCGACGACCGCGGTACGGGGTGCGGTGGGGGACCGGCGATCGACTCCAGCAGCGACATGACCACCACGGCGGCGACCAGCCAGCCGGCGAAATTCGTCAGCGGTATCCCGGGAACTCCCGGCAGGCCGGGTTCGGGTGTCGCGAACGACCAGTGGCCCTCGGAGACCATCTGGGGGTCGAGGAACAGATCCCACGAGGCCAGCAGCGCTGCGGCCAGGGCGACGCGGGGGACCGCGGTGCGACACACCCGGGCGGCGACGACATACACGGGATACCCCATCATCGCCCAGGCCAGGGGGATGACGAGGGGAACGGGGCCGAGGGAGGGTCCGAGACGATCGGCGTAGGAGTAGTCACCGAAGGGGAGTCCGGTCGTCGTGCCCAGGGCCTCCACGGCCCACCCGAACAGCAGGACCGTGGCGAAGAACCGGAACGTCCACCGCGGCGGCTGGGTCGCCAGCGAGTGCGTCAGTGACGCGAGGAAGAACAGCAGCACCCCCCGGCGGTGAAGCCGTCGCGCACCGTGCCGTCCACCAGCACCCACAGGATCTGACTCAGGATGGTCAGGGCCGTGAACACCCAGGACAACGACAACGCCGTCGACCGGTCCCGCCCCATGGCGACATCGTGGGCGTCGCCCCCGCTCAGGGCA
>CAIWTL010000151.1 GCA_903915555.1 uncultured Micrococcales bacterium
CGTCGTACGTCGCCGAGGTTGCCGCAGCGCAGATGGAGAAGGACCCCTCCGTCATCTCGGCAGAGCCCGACTGGGTGATCTCCCTCAGTGGGTCGCGTGTGATGCCCAACGCTGCACAGTCCGGCCCCCCCTGGGGCCTGAGCCGCATCGACCAGCGAGCACTGCCTCTCGACGACACCTACACGTATTGGTCGACCGGAAACGGTGTGACGGCGTACATCATCGACACGGGCATCCTGTCGACTCACACGCAGTTCACCGGTCGCATGGCCAGCGGTTACTCGTCCATCGTCGACGCATACGGCACTGAAGACTGCGAGGGTCACGGCACCCACGTGGCCGGCACGGTGGGCGGCACGACCTACGGGGTTGCCAAGCAGGTCACCCTCGTGCCCGTCCGGGTCCTCGATTGCGACGGCGACGGCACCTCGAGCACCGTCATCGCTGGCCTCAACTGGGTCGCTGGCGATCACGATCCCGGCGAGTTAGCCGTTGTCAACATGAGCCTCGGCGGTGGTGTCGACACTGCACTAGACGCTGCGGTGAACACGGTCATCGACGAAGGCGTAACCGTCGTTGTTGCTTCGGGCAACTCGGGAACCAATGCCTGCTTGTTCTCGCCCGCACGGGTGCCAAATGCCATCACCGTCAACGCCTCCACCATTGCCGACGACGACGCCTACTTCTCCAACTACGGCTCCTGCACGGACCTCTACGCGCCCGGAGTAAACATCCTGTCCGCGGGTATCGCCTCAAACACGGCAGCGACTACGTTAAGCGGCACGTCGATGGCCTCACCCCATGTCGCTGGCGTCGCTGCCCGACTCCTTCAGCTCAATCCGACATGGACACCTGCTCAGGTGTGGACTCACATCAATGCCACTACCACCTCGGTCGATTTCGGTCTCGGATATCTCGGCGATCCCAACAAGTTGCTGTACGTCGAACCGAACGACGAACCGATCCCTAGCGTTCCCACTGGACTCACCGTGACGCCGACGTATGAGGCGCTGAATGTGGCGTGGACGGCCCCGGTAAGCGGTGCGGTGGTGACCCACTACGACGTCCAGTACACCTCTGACGACTCCACGTGGCTGGCCGATGACACGACAGTCACCACTTCCACGACGATCGACAGCCTCACCCCGGGCACCGGCTATCGGGTGCGCGTGCGAGCGGTCAACACCCTGGGTTCGAGTTCCTGGCTCACTGACGACACGGTGCGTGTGCCCCTGGCGAGGACAGTGCCAGGGGTGCCGACAGGACTCGCCTCTCTCGCCGACGACGACACCACCATCACGACCACATGGACCGCTCCAGCATCCACTGGAGGTTACGCGATCGACTACTACGCGGTGCGCCACTCTGACGACGACTCCACCTGGGTAATCGACGATACGACCGCAACGACATCGAAGACCCTGACCGGTCTGTCCGACGACTCGACGTATTACGTGCAGGTCGCGGCGGTGAATGCGCTCGGCCAGGGTGCGTGGTCGGCCTCATCGAGCCCGCTAGCCCCACGCATATTGGCGGTGCCCACAGCGCCTCTGAGCCTGGTGCTCACGGGGTCTGATGCGTCCATCAGTGCGAGTTGGTCGACGCCGTCCGACCAGGGGGGTCGGACCGTCACCTCCTATGTCGTCCAGTACTCCACCGACGACTCCACCTGGAACTCGGCGGCATCCGTCTCAGGCACGTCGACGACGATCACCGGCTTAGCCAACGGAACCGCCTACAGCGTCCGCATCGCCGGGGTAACCACGGTCGGTCAGGGCGCCTACGTCCCCGGCTCGGCCACACCCGCCGCCCCCGCGCCCTCAGGGGGCGGTGGCGGTGGCGGGGGTGGAGGCGGCGGAGGAGGTGGTGGCGGTGACTCCGGCGGCGGAGGTGGAGGTGGAGGTGGCTACGGCATACCGGGCGCACCGAAAGCCGTGACGGCAACTGCGGGTAATCGCACCATCAGCGCGCAGTGGGCTCATCCGGACGATACCGGCAACTCACCCATCATCGGCTTCGAGTTGGAGCTGACGAGCGGCGATGACTCGTGGGTGTTCAAAACCCCCAATACCTCCTGGACAGCGGCCGACCTTATGAACGGTCGGAGCTACTCTCTGCGCGTTGCCGCTTACAACGCCGTCGGCACGGGGACTTGGAAAACGGCCATCAGCAATCTGCTTCCTCATACGACGCCGGGTGCAC
>CAIWTL010000152.1 GCA_903915555.1 uncultured Micrococcales bacterium
CCGCCGCATCGGATGACGAGGAGGGTCGCGCATGAACAACGCCGCAGCCCTGCCTCCCGACGTCTCCCCCAGGGACACCGACTTGGTGACCGACACCCTGGCGGCGCTGTCGACCGAGCCTGTCGCGGTCGTCGCTCTGCCGGAGCGTCCCGGGGTCACCGGGGAGTGGCCGAGGTGGGTGGACCCGGCCTTACGTGCGGCGCTCACCGACCAGGGAGTGAGCGGCCTGTGGGAACACCAGGTGCGGGCGGCCGAGGCCGCCTGGCGGGGACGCCACACGGTCATCGCCACCGGCACCGCGAGCGGCAAATCGCTCGCGTACTGGCTGCCGGCCCTGACCGCGGCGATGGGTGGCACCCGCGCCACGACGATCTACTGCACCCCCACCAAGGCGCTGGCGCAGGACCAACGGGCCCGCATCGACTCCCTGGGGCTGCCCGGCGTCAATCCCGCCTGTTACGACGGCGATACCGACCACTCGGTGCGGGCCAGCCTGCGGCGCAGCAGTCGGTTCGTCCTCACCAACCCGGACATGCTTCACCGCGGCATCCTGCCCCGCCACGCCCCATGGCGCGCCTTCCTGGCACGGCTCCGATTCGTGGTGCTCGACGAGGGCCACATGTACCGGGGGATCTTCGGCGCCAACGTCGCGGCCGTCATGACGAGGTTGCGCCGCCTCGCCCGCGCGGCAGGATCGGACCCGGTCTTCGTGGTGTGTTCCGCCACCTATGGCGACCCGGCGGAGTCCGCGGCCCGGCTGCTCGGTGTACCTCCCTGCGACATCGAGGCGGTCAGCGAGGACACGAGCACCCGCGGCCCGCGCACGGTCATCCTCCACGATCCCTCCCAGGCGCCGGACGGGAGCGACCCGGTCAGTGCGTTCGCGGAGACGGCTGCCGCACTCACTGCCTGGACCGACGCCGGCGTCCGGTCCGTGGGATTCATGCGGTCGCGCGCCGGCGTGGAGTCCCTCGCCGCCACGGTCCAAGCGAGGGTGACCGACAGCCGTGACGCTGTGACCGCCTACCGCGGCGGACTGCTGCCCGAGGAGCGCCGCGACATCGAACGTCGGCTGAGGGAGGGCGAGCTGCGTAGTGTGGCGGCCACGAACGCATTGGAGCTGGGGGTCGACATCGCCGGACTGGATGCCGTGGCGATGTGCGGATGGCCGGGTACGCGCCTGTCCTTCCTCCAACAGTTGGGGCGCGCCGGTCGCGCCGGAGGGCACGCGGTCGCCCTGCTGGCCGCACAGGCCGACCCGCTGGACCGCTTCTACGTCCGCAACCCGGACCGGATCTTCGGCAACTCGCTCGAAGCGTGTGTGCTGGACCGCGACAACCCCTTCGTCCTGCTCGGCCACATCGCGTGCGCCCTCTCGGAGGGTCCGTTGACGACCGTCGAGGTGCGGGCAGCCTTCGGTCGTTCGGCCGACGCCGTTCTCGCCGCCCTCGAGCGACAGGGGCTCATCCGCGACCGTGGGGGCCGCTGGTTCTGGGTGTCCGACACCCGCGCGGACGAACTCGTGGATCTGCGCGGCGCGTCGGCGCCGGTGTCGATAGTCGACGCGGGCACGGGACGCGTGATCGGAACCGTCGACGGGTCTTCGGCGCCCGCCCACCTGCACCCCGGCGCCGTCTACACGCATCTCGGCGCCACCTACCTCGTCGACTCCCTCGACCTCGAGGCGGCCGTGGCGCTGGCGAGACCCGCGGATCCCGGGTACACCACCACTGCCCACTCGACGTCCCGACTCCGCATCCTCGGCGATGACGAACAGCGGCCGCTCGGGGCGGCGACACTCCACGTCGGCCGGGTGGAGGTGACCGGCCAGGTGACCGGGTTCCTCCGCCGCGACGCCCGATCAGGACGTGTCCTGGGCAGTGAACCGCTGGCGATGCCGCCCAGCCACCTGCGCACGACCGCTGTGTGGTGGCGGATGACCGCCGACGCGGTGCGGCGCGAGTTGCCGGGGACCGACCTGGCGGGCGCAGCCCACGCCGCCGAGCACGCCGCGATCGGGGTTCTCCCGGCGCTCGCCACCTGCGACCGCTGGGACATCGGAGGCCTGTCCACCGAGTGTCACGCCGACACAGGCGAACTCACCGTCTTCATCTACGACGGGCACCCCGGGGGCGCCGGGTTCGCCCGGCGGGGGTACGACTCCGCCGAGCAATGGCTGCGTGACACCTGTCATGTGGTCGAGACATGCGGGTGCGCGGGCGGCTGCCCGGGGTGCGTGCAGTCCCCGAAGTGCGGGAACGGCAACGAGCCACTCGACAAGTCCGGTGCCGTTCGCATGCTTCGTTCCATGATCGGAGCTCCATGATCGGTTGGCGTCGACCGGTGCGGACGCCATTGCATCGCCGGGCCCTGTGACCTGGAACGGCGCTCGACGCAGAGCCCCCATAGACTTCCGAGGTGGCACTGGAGATCACAACGACCGTCTGGCTCGTGACCCTCGTGGTCATCATCGGCCTGTTCGCCCTCGACCTCGGCCTGGCGGTCGCCCGCCCGCACGCCGTCGGCTTCAAGGAGGCGGCGCTGTGGTCGGTGTTCTACATCACGGTGGCTGTGGCCTTCGGGGTGGTCTTCACCCTGTGGGCCGGCGGCGAGTTCGGCGCCCAGTACTTCGCCGGATACATCGTCGAGAAGACCCTGTCGGTCGACAACCTCTTCGTCTTCGTGATCATCATGTCGGCGTTCGCCGTGCCGCCCGAGCACCAGCAGAAGCTCCTGATCATCGGGATCGCCGTGGCGCTGGTCCTGCGGGCGATCTTCATCGCCGTCGGGGCCACCCTCCTCGCCTACTTCTCCTTCATGTTCCTGCTGTTCGGTCTTCTCCTGATCTGGACCGGCATCGCCCTCTACCGGCACCGCGATGAGGACCCTGACGTCAGTGACAACCTGCTTGTCGTGGGTGCGCGCAAGATCATGCCCACGACCGAGGAGTACGACGGCGGAAAGTTGTTCACCCGCATCGACGGGCGGCGGGTCGCGACGCCGATGTTCATCGGTCTCATCGCCATCGGCACGACCGACGTGCTGTTCGCCCTGGACTCGATCCCCGCGGTGTTCGGTGTCACCTCGGAGCCCTACATCGTCTTCGTGGCCAACGCGTTCGCGCTGCTCGGGCTGCGGGCACTGTTCTTCCTCGTGAAGGGGCTACTGGACCGGCTGGTCTACCTGTCCACGGGCCTCGCGCTCATCCTCGTCTTCATCGGCCTCAAACTCGTCCTGCA
>CAIWTL010000153.1 GCA_903915555.1 uncultured Micrococcales bacterium
GGTCATTCCCGCAGGGTATTGCCCTCCGGCCGTCCGCGGAGCGTTCCTGTCACACGCGGAGGTCGCGCCCGGGCGAGCAGCAAGTCCGGTGGCTAGGGTGCCCCCTGTGACACCCGAGTTGGCGGCGGCCATCGACGAGTTCATCGAGGGCTGGCCGGTGATCCTCATCGATGGTCCGGCGGGGGCGGGGAAGACGACTCTCGCTGCGGAGATCGTGGCCCACGTGGCGCCGAAGAGCGCAGCGGTCATCCACATGGACGATCTCTATGGCGGGTGGACAGGACTCAACGACGAGCTGGCCGATTACCTGAGCGAGGAGATCGAACCCCAGATCCGCGCAGGCGACGAGATCATGCATCGCCGCTACGACTGGCACGCGGATCGCTTCGCCGAGCCGGTGCGGCTCCCGGCCACGGACGTCCTCATCATCGAGGGAGTCGGTTCCGGGCATCCGGTCATGTCCGATGTTGCGGATCTGCTGGTGTGGGTCGAGGCGGATCCGGCGCTGTGTGAGAGACGGTGGCTCGACCGCGACGGGCCCCAGATGAACGAGAACGTGGCCACCTGGAACGATACGCAGACCGCTCACTTCGAACGGCACCGCACCCGGCAGCGCGCCGACGTGATCGTGTCCACGGGCTGAGGCGTCGTCGGGGGCGAGCCCGCCATACGGTCACCGGCGAGCGATGGCTCGTTCAGGACCGGTGTCCACGGAGAGCCCGCAGCGGCGCGGTCCACCGCCAGGACCTGCTCCGGCTCATCCCGGCCAATGCGTCGTGGGCCACCGCCAGTTGCTCGGACAGCGCCCCGGATTCGGCTCGTAGCCTTTCGCAGGAGTCCCTGAGTTCCTGTAGTTCGGTGTCGGTTTCCTCCCTTCCGGCAAGCTGGTCGGTGGCCATGCGCAAGTCATCGCGGTGGGCCTCCACCTCGTGTCGGAGGCCCTGCAGTTCGTCGAGGGTCTGCTTGTGACCGAACTGCACGAAGTTGTCGGTGGGGTTGGGCGGCGTGACCAGCGGCTCCGCCAGTTCAGCTCGTTCCTCGGCCACGTAGAACCGGTTGAGACCGTCGTCGGCGGCGAGCAAGTAGCCGGACTCCAGGACGATGGACTCCCACTCCTGCCACGTCGCCTCGGACTCCATGGGTTTGGTTGCCTCGACGATGACCACCCACGGGCGGATCCGGTCGAGAGCGGCCCCCTTCAGGACGGCCTCTTCGGACCCCTCGACATCGATCACCATGAAATGGATGGGGTCGAGTCGGGACTCACGCACAAGGTCGGCCAGCGGACGGACCGGGATCACTCTCTCTTGATGTGGGAGCCCTCTGCGCAGGTGTTCCTGTGCCTGATGTGCCGACTGTGTCGACAGCCCGGTGCCCTGTATCACGTGGAAAGCGGACTCGGTGTGCTCGGAGCCGGCTGCCACCGCCACCACGGTGTCCCGCGGCCTCTCCTGCGCGTACCGTTCGGCGATCTCGGCGACGGGTTCGACGACCAGACCGTCCCAGCCCCGCTCGTAGAAGGAGCGGGAGATCGAGTCGATGTCGGGCTCGTAGGCTCCCAC
>CAIWTL010000154.1 GCA_903915555.1 uncultured Micrococcales bacterium
CCGCTGGGCGGCACGCTGACGGCATCATGCCGGACGGAGATCGTGTGACCCACGTGCTGGTGCACCGGACGTACCCACCGCCAGTCGCGCAATCCTTCGCAGCGGCGGCCGGGGTGGCCGCGACGCAACTCGACGGCGATCACTGCGTGATGCTGACCGACCCCGACCTCCTGGTCGAGACACTGCTCGCGGCAACCTGACGTCGACTGAGCCATCCAGGGCGCGCCGCAGGCCACCGATCCCGCGCAGTCGACCGGCGGGATCGGTGGATTCCGGCTAGGGGATCGGCGGGATCGACTCCCGGAGGGAGGCGTTCGGCCGCTCGATCGGGGGCGCCGATTGACCGCCGCGGTCCGGGTTCTGCTGGTTGCCGCTGGTGAAGGTCGGGGTCGGCGTCGGTGTCGGCGTCGGCGGACCGGTCGACACGGTGATCGTGACGGTGTCTCCCCGCGAGGCCTGTGCGCCTCCGGTGGGGGACTGCGCCAGGACCGTGCCCGCAGCGGAGGAGTCCGCCTGACTGGTCACGGCAACATCGAGGCCGGCGTTGGAGAGCGCACTGCGGGCCTGCGCCTCAGAACTGCCGACCACGCTGGGAACGGTCACCAGACCGTTGGACACCGTGATGTCGACGGAGGTGCCGACATCGACATTCTTGCCCTGGTCCGGAGACTGGCTCAGGACGTACCCCTGCGGCTGGTCGCTGTCCCTCGTCTGGACGTTGCCGAGTTTCAGTTTGCTCAACTCGAGTTGCTTGGCCGCGTTCTCGGGGCTCGTCATCCCGACCACATTGGGCACCACTGTCTGACCGGGGCCACCCGAGACCACGACGTCGACGCCCTGGCCCTTCTCCAGCGACTCGCCGGCGGTCGGATCCTGCGACAGGATCGTCCCCTCGGCCTTGTCGCTGGCTTCGGCGGTCTCGGTGCCGAGGCGAAGACCGGCGGCGTTGAGGGTGTTCTCCGCCTCGGTCACGCTCTGTCCGACGACTCGGGGGACCTGCACGGTCTCGGCGGGCTTGCTGCCGAACAACGAGTTGGCCAGGGCGATCGCTCCGACGGCGAGCAACAGCACTCCGGCGATGATGCCGACCCACAGCCACGGGCTCTTCTTCTTGTCCTCGTCGGTGGGGTCCTGCGGACCCCCGGCGTCGGCGACGGCCGGCATCATGGCGGTCGGTTCGGGCGCGGCCACCACGGGGACGGGCGCTGTGACGGGTGCACCGACGATGGCACGGTCGACGTCGGCCTTGAATTCCGCGGCGGTCTGGTACCGCTGGTCGGGGCTCTTGGCGAGCGCACGCAGCACGACGGCATCGACCTGCGGCGTCACCTGGCTGTCCAGCTGGGACGGGGGGACGGGTTGCTCGCTGACGTGCTGGTAGGCGACGGAGACAGGGGACTCCCCGACGAACGGGGGCCGGTCGGTCAGCAATTCGTAGAGGACGCACCCGGTCGAGTACAGGTCGGAGCGGGCGTCGACGACCTCGCCGCGCGCCTGCTCGGGGGACAGGTACTGCGCGGTCCCCATGACCTGCGATGTGGCCGTCATGGTCTGCCCCTGGGAGGCGAGAGCGCGCGCGATGCCGAAGTCCATGACCTTGACCTCGCCGCTCTTGGTCAGCATCACGTTCGCCGGCTTGATGTCGCGGTGGACGATTCCGTGGCGGTGACTGTAATCGAGGGCGGCGAGGATGCCCGACGTGATCTCGAGGGCCCGCTCCGGCAGCAGGCGTCGTCCGGAACCGAGGAGTTGGCGCAGCGTCATCCCATCGACGTACTCCATGACGATGTAGGGCACGGTGACGGCGGTGGGACCGGAGCCGAGGGTGTCCTCACCGGTGTCGTAGACGGCGACGATGTTGGGGTGGTTGAGTGCGGCGGCACTGTGGGCCTCGCGTCGGAAACGCTGGTGGAAGGAGGGGTCGCGGGCCAGTTCGGGTCGCAGGATCTTGACCGCCACGCGGCGGCCCAGCCGCAGGTCGTAGCCCTCGTGGACCTCGGCCATACCGCCTCGTCCGAGGGTCTCGCCGATCTCGTAACGGTCGCCCAGCATCGTGGGTCCCTGGCCGGGGGCCTGTGCGCCGGGGGGCACCGGATCCTGTGGGGTCGGCTCGGGAACGGCGCCGAAGCCGCCGACCTGGGTCGGATCGTCACTCATCGCTGGTCCTCCTCGGCACAGATCGTCCTATTGTGACGCACCGTCGGGGGTTCTCCGGTGCGCCGGGGTATCAGTTCAGAACCGCTTCCATGACGGAGCGGGCGATCGGGGCCGACAGGCTGCCGCCGCTGCCGCCGGCGCCCTGCAGGACGACGGCCACGGCCACCTGCGGGTTCTCGGCGGGGGCGAAGGAGATGAACCAGACGGTGTCGGCGCTGTTGCCGGTCTCGGCGGTCCCGGTCTTCCCCGCCACCCGTACCCCGGGGATCGCGCCGCCGCTGGCAGTCCCGCGCTCGACCGTCTGGACCATCATCGAGGTCAACTCCTCGGCGTGCTGGGGGCTCATCGCCTGACCGAAGGTGGACGGTGTCGTCGTGTCGAGGACCTGGAGGTCGGGACTGCTGATCTCCTTGACCAGATAGGGGTCCATGACGCTGCCGTTCTGGGCCACGGCCGCAGCCACCTGGGCCATGTTGAGGGCGCTGGCCCGCACCTCGAACTGGCCGATCCCGGTGAGGGCGGTCTGTGCCGGGTCGGGATTGTCGGGGTAGCGACCCGCCGCGGCAGGCATGGGGACGTCGAAACTCGTCCCGAACCCGAAGCGTTCGGCCTGTGCCCGCACCGCGTCGTCGCCCAGTTGGTCGGCCAACCACGCGAACGCCGTGTTGCACGACACGACGAGGGCCTCGGTCAGGGTGACCTTGCCGCCCGGGCCGCACTCGGTCCGAGACGCGTTGTTCAACTGGGTGTCGGTGCCCGGCAAGGTGTAGGTCCGGGGTCCGGGGATGACGGTCTGCGGCGTGAAACGACCCGACTCGAGTGCGGCGGCGGCCACCACCACCTTGAACACCGAGCCGGGGGGATCGACTGCGGCGAGTGGCCGGTTGAGCAGGGGCTCGCTGGGGTCGTCGGTCAGCTGGGTGTAGTAGTCACGGATCTGCTTGGAGCGGTGACTCGACAGCAGGTTGGGGTCGAACGACGGCGACTGGGCCAGCGCGAGGATCTCACCCGTGCGCGGGTTGAGGGCGGCGACGGCGCCCGGGCGGCCGGCGAGGCCGGAGAACGCGGCCTGCTGGGCCGCCGCGTCGAGGGTCAGCGTCACCGCCCCACCCTGTGGGTCACGACCGGCGAACAGCTGCTGGAGCCGGTCGAAGAGGAGCCGGTCGTCGACGCCGGAGAGCACCTTGTTCTCCGCCTTCTCGATGCCCGTGGCGCCGTAGACCTGCGAGTAGAAGCCGGTCGCGGGGGCGTAGAGCTCGCCCTGCGGGTACTGGCGCAGGTACTTGAGTTCGCCGTCCGTCTCGACGCTCTCCGCGACGGCTTCCCGGCCGACGAGGATGGGCCCGCGCTCGCGCGAGTACTCCTCGAGGATGGCGCGGGAGTTCCCGGTGGCTGTCCGGTAGTCGTCGGCCTTGAACCACTGGATGTAGGTGAGGTTGGCCAGCAGTGCGATCAGCAGTACCGCGAGCACCCCGGCCAGGCGGATGATGCTGCGGGTCACAGTCGGACCACCTGCGTGAGGGCCTGGTCCGGGGACTGGATGACGGGGTCGGGGCGGCGGGTGATGTCACTGATGCGCAACAGCAGAGCGACCATGATCCAGTTGGCGATCAGGGCGGACCCGCCGGCGGACAGGAACGGGGTGGTCAGACCCGTCAGGGGGATGAGCTTCGTGACGCCGCCCGCGACGATGAACACCTGCAGCGCGAACACGAAGGCCAGGCCTGTGGCCAGCAGTCGCCCGAACACGTCGCGGCAGGCGACCGCCGTCCGGAGACCCCGTTGAACGAGGATGGCGTAGAACAGCAGGACCGCGAAGATCCCGGTGAGGCCCAGTTCCTCCCCGAATGCGGACAGGATGAAGTCACTGCTCGCGAAGGGCACCAGTTGTGGGTACCCCTGCCCCCAGCCGGTGCCCAGCAGACCGCCGTTGGCCAGCCCGTAGAGGGATTGGACGATCTGGTACCCCTGGTCGTTCGCGAACTCGAAGGGATCCAGCCAGATCTGGACACGTGTTCGGACGTGACCGTACAGCAGATTGGCGAGAAGGCCACCCACCACGAGGAGGAAGGCCCCCAGGACGAGCCAGCCGCGCCGTTGGGTCGCCACGTACACCATGGCCACGAACATGCCGAAGAAGATGGCGGCGGTCCCCAGGTCGGTCTCGAACGCCATGATGGCCAGGGCCAGGAGCCATGCCCCCAGGAGTGGACCGAGGTCCCGGCCCCGGGGCAGCGACACCCCCAGCACTTTCCGGCGCACGATCGCCAGGGACTCCCGGTGGGTCACGAGGTATCCCGCGAGGAAGATGGCCAACGCGATCTTGGCCAGTTCGCCGGGCTGGAAACTGAACGGCCCCACGCTGATCCACAGGCGCGCCCCGTTGATGGTGGTACCGAGCCCGGGGACGAGGGGCAGGAGGAGGAGGGCCACGCCGACGATGAGCGAGATGTAGGTGTAGCGCTGCAGTTTCCGGTGGTCCCGCACGATCAGCAGCACCGCGGCCAGGAGGAGGACGCCCAGGACCGTCCACGTCAGCTGGCCGATGACCTCCGGCGTCGGTGCGGGTGAGCCGTTCTCCTCGGCCCGTCGGGCGGCCGCGACGTCGAGGCGGTAGATCATCACCAGGCCCAGGTAGTTGAGCAGGTAGGCGGTGGGCAGCATGACGGGCTCGGCGTACGGCGCGAGGGCCCGCACTGCGGCATGGGCGACCAGTCCGGCACCGGCCAGCACCGCCAGAGCGGTCCAGAACCGGGCCGGGAGGCCGTCCTGTGTCGCCCAGCCCACGTTGGCCAGCGCGAGGGACCCGAGAACCCAGGCGAAGCACAGCAGGAGCAGTTCCTGTCCCCGGCGCGTGGGCTGCTCGGCGTTGTCGGGCGCCACCGCATCGGCGGCGACCGCCGCACTCACGGTGAACCGTCCTTCCCCGTCTTCGGGGGAGCCGGGCAACCGGGGGTCGCGGGGTCGGTGCGGCACGTCGCGGCATCGTTGCGCAGTTCGGCCACGATCTCGTCGGCCCGTTGCTGCGACGTGGCGAAGATGCCGGATGTGACCCGGGTCTGGGCGTAACTGGGCAGGCTGGACACGGGGATGTCGGTCTCTTCGGCCAGGCGCTGCAGGGGAACGGGCCCCAGGCTGCCGGGAACCCCGCGGTAGACCGCGACAGCGCCCGAGGAGTCCGCCACGTAGTACTGGTTCGCCAGCCAGCCCACCAGCAGCGCACCCATGAGGGCGAACAGCAGCAGCACGGCCCCGATGGCGGCGATGACCACTCGCCGGGTGCGGTGGCCGCTCGCGGGGCGACCCGGCGCGGCGGGTGCCACGGTTGTCGGCTGTCCCGGCTCCGCTGCCTCCCCGGAGTGGAGTTCATCCAAGGAGGGCCGGGTACCGCGGGGCTGCGGGTCGTCGGGATCCAACTGCTCGTCGACCGGCCAGGGCACATGGGGCAACCGCGCCCGGTTTCCCGGCTCGCCGGCCGCCCCCACCACCACAGGGTCCGTCGTTCGCGCGTCGCCGGGACCCACGTCGGCGACGACGACCGTCACGTTGTCGGGTGCCCCCGCCTCGAGGGCCATGTCCACGAGACGTGTGACCGCGCCGGTGGGGTCGGAGTGCTCCCGGAGCACCGCGGCCAGTTGATCGTCCGGGACGACGCCGGACAGGCCGTCGGTGCACAGCAGGTAACGGTCGCCGCGCCGGGTCTCACGCATGGACAGGTCCGCCTCGACGACGTGGATGCCGTCCACCGCACGGTTCAGCAGGTTGCGACGAGGATGGCGGGTGGCTTCCTCAGCGGTGATCTCACCGGCATCCACCAGGCTCTGGACGTAGGTGTGGTCCTTCGTGATCTGGTCGAGAGCTCCGTCGCGCAACAGGTAGGCACGCGAGTCCCCGACATGGACCACGGCCATGCGCTCCCCCAGCCACACGAGCCCCGTCAACGTGGTGCCCATCCCCTGGTTGCTCGGTTCGGCGGCGATGACGTCCCCGATCCGTTCGCTCAGGAGGTCGACGCCTCCCGCGAGCTGCTCGAGGGCCTCGTCGACCGGCATCTCCTCGTCGGACATCTCGGCGAAGGTCGCGACCGCCATGGCGCTGGCCAGCTCACCTGCGGCGTGACCACCCATGCCGTCGGCCACGATGAGCATGGTGTCGTCGGCGAAACCGCTGTCCTCGTTCCCGGGGCGGCGTAGACCGACGTCGGAACGGGCCGCGTAACGCAGCTGGGTCGGTCCCCGTGGAGGTGACGGGTCGGGGCTGCTCACTTGCGTACCTGCATGACACTTCGACCCACCCGCAACGGCACCCCCACGGGCAACACGGTCGGGCGGGTGATGCGGGTGCGGTCCAACCACGTGCCGTTGGTGGAGTTGAGGTCTTCGACGACCCACTCCCCGCCGGCGGAGTAGATGCGGCAGTGATTGGTGGAGGCGTAGTCGTCCTCGACCACGAGAGTGGAGTCCGCCGCCCGACCGATCGTGACCGGAGTGGTCCCCAGGGGCACCACGGTGCCCGACAGCGGACCTTCGGTGACGACGAGGCGCGACCCCTTGCCACCCGACCGGGCGCGGCGGGGTGGGGACGATGCCGCCGGCTGCTGACCTCCGGGGGCCGCGACGGGGGCCGGTCGGGCTTCGCGGGGTGCGCGCAGGTCACGGCGCAGGACACTGAGCGTGAACAACACACCGACCCACAACAGGACGAGGAATCCGAGGCGCAGGAGTGTGAGGGCGAGTTCGGACATCACACGTCCCGGTACGTCAGGACCGTGGAACCCACCTGGACACGCGCGCCGTCGTGCAGCGGCGCCTCGGTGATCCGGCGACCATCCACGAGGGTGCCGTTGGTGGAGCCGAGGTCTCGGATGACGACGGGGAGACCGAGCACCACCTCGGCGTGGGCACGGGACACCCCCGTGTCCTCGAGTTGGATGTCGGCACCCTGTCCGCGCCCGAGTCTCGTGTGGCTGCGGGTCAGGGGGTAGGAGGTGCTACCGACGACCAGCCGGGGATGCCCGGTCACCTCGCCGGACGCGACCGGTTCGACGGAGCGGCGTGACCCGGAGCTGTCGGGGTGGGCCTGGCTGCGGATGGTGAACATGCCCGTGGTGAGATCCGGGTTCTCGGTGAAGCGCACGTCCACGGATCCGAGGAAGGTGTAACGCTGCTCTGTGGCGTACTGCTGGGCGACGCCGGCGAGCTCCGTGCGCATCTGGTCGGCGAAAGGGTCGAGACGCTCCAGATCGGCAGGTGCGAGTTCCACCGTGAAGACGTTGGGCACCACGGTGCGCCCACGACTCACGATGGCCGCCCGGGTGTCCATCTCCTTCTGGATGCGTGCGGCGAGCTCCACAGGCTCCACGTTGTCGCGGAAAGCCTTGGCGAAGGTGCCGTTGACCAACTGGTCAAGGCGCTGTTCGAAGTTGTCGAGCAACCCCATGACTCACCTCCGCTCCGATGGGCGCTCCGATGGGCACGCGCATCCCGATGCTATCGGCGTGCTCACCCGTGGTGGGAGGCAATCCCGCACCTGGGGCGCCGCTGGTCGATACGGGTCGATCCCGGGTTGGGTTAAGGTCACGACATGTGGTCGCCCGGACAGCCTGACCTGGTCGTGACGGGCGACAGCGCCACCGTCCTGCCGCAGTTGCCCGCCGGGTCGTTCCAGATGGCCTACCTGGATCCGCCCTTCAACACAGGACGCCGCCGCACCGGTCGGTCGGCCGCGGCGACCCCACCGGGTGCAGTAGGCGGCGACGCGGACCCCGCCGCGGCGGCAGTGACCGGTTTCCGCGGACGCACCTACGCGCAGGTCCGTCGGGCGCTGCACTCCTACGACGACCGGTTCACCGACTACTGGGGTTTCCTGGAGCCGATCCTGGTGGAGGTCCGGCGTCTGCTGGCCGACACCGGCACCCTCTACCTGCACCTCGACTACCGCGAGGCGCACTACGCGAAGGTCATGCTCGACGCGCTGCTCGGCCGGGACTGTTTCGTCAACGAGATCATCTGGGCGTATGACTACGGCGGCCGCAGCCGACGGCGTTGGCCCACGAAGCACGACACGATCCTGATGTACGTGAAGGACCCTGATGCGTACTTCTTCGACAGCGCCGAGGTCGACCGGGAGCCGTACATGGCGCCGGGGCTCGTGACGGCGGAGAAGGCGGCGCGGGGCAAGTTGCCCACCGATGTCTGGTGGCACACGATCGTCTCCCCCACGGGCCGGGAGAAGACCGGTTATCCGACCCAGAAGCCGGAGGGGATCCTGCGGCGCATGGTCGCGGCGAGTACGCGCCCCGGCGATGCGGTCCTGGACCCTTTCGCAGGGAGTGGGACGACAGGCGCGGTCGCGTCGTCGCTGGGTCGCCGCTATGTCCTGGTGGACAGCAACCCCGACGCGGTCGCCGTGGCACGCACCCGCCTCCCCGGGGTCGACCTCACCACGTTCCCCCCATCCGCACCCCCCACGTCCCCGAAAGAG
>CAIWTL010000155.1 GCA_903915555.1 uncultured Micrococcales bacterium
ACCAGGCCGTGGGCCTCTATGGCGGCATCCATATGCGCTCCTCAACCCCCGAGTGGCGTGTGCTGTGTGATGGCGGGCGCGGTCGTCAGGGGGCGTAGTTTCCGACCGACAGGATCTCGACGTCCATCGTGGAGCCGTTCGGCAGCGTGTAGCTGACCGTGTCCCCCACCTTCCGGCCCGTCACTGCGGCCCCCAGCGGCGATGTGGGGGAGTACACCTCGACGGAGGCGTGGGCGGACTCCTCGCGAGACGCCAGCAGGAAAGTCTCCTCCATGTCGAGGGACACGAAACGAACCGTGACGACCTTGCCGTGGGCGGCCTCGTCATCGGCGGACTCGGGGCTTCCCACCTGGGCGTTGGCGAGCATCGCCTGGATCTGTTTGATGCGGGCCTCGTTGTGGCCCTGTTCATCCTTGGCCGCGTGGTAGCCGCTGTTCTCCTTGAGATCGCCCTCCTCGCGGGCCAACTCGATCCGTTTCACGATCTCCGCGCGGCGCGGTCCCTCGCGCTCGGCCAACTCGGACTGGAGGGCGTCGTAGGCCTCCTGCGTGAGCCAGTGGATGTCGCTCATGATCGCCTCCGTACCGTTCGCGGCCTCAACCGGGACTCCCGAGGGTACTCCAGACAGGCCCTGCGGAGGGTCGGGCCCGGGTGACCTACGGGATGGCGACCCCGGGCGGAAAGTCGGGTGGGGGGACCGACAACGGCTCGCCCTCCGGCGCGCAGCCGGGCACACTCACCGACGACGCCCGGAAGAGGGTCGGGAGAACGATCGTCTCGGTACGCGGCGAGGAATCGAAACGGAACTCCCGGTACCCGATGTCGGTGCTGCTGACGTCCTGCGCCTTGACCACACACACCACGGGAACGGTGCTCGTGCCCCGCAACTGGACATCGACCGAGACCGACCGCGGCCCTGCCCGCCAGGCGAGCGCGGAGCCTTCTATCCCGGCCCCCCGGGTGAGCATGACGGCGGCGAACAGCGCGGCGCCGAGGTACGCGACCACGACCGCGGCCACGACGGTCCGGCGCGGCCAGGGGTTGCGGTCCAGGCCGTACCGCCGGCGCAGCATCTGCTCCGTGTCTTCCCTGTCGTCGACAGGGCGGGCCGGCGCGTCCATGACAGACCTGCCTTCCCCTCGCGGCGGACGCCCGTTGGTCGGCGCCCCGAGTGCCTGCGACACTGGTTCCACAGACCATCCTAGGGACCCGAGGAGTGCACACTCATGGCGCCGATCATGCTGTCGCTCACCGCGCTGGGTCCGCTGGTACGCCCCACGCAGGGGGAGACGCCTCCTGCTCCCGAGCCGGTCCGCTACGTCGACCCCGCCACCGTGGGTCCGGGATTCATCGGCTTCGTCCTTTTCATGTTCCTCGTGGTCGCGGTCTTCGTGCTGTGGCGGTCGATGAACAAGCAGCTCGCGAAGATCGACTTCGAGGAGCCGGAGGATGCGCCCCGTCCCGCCAATGCGCCGTTCGGGCCCAACGACGGTCCGGTGTCGGGGGAGGGCGTCTCGCCATGACGCCGGGTCTGCGGGTGCTCCTCACCCCGGCCTGGATCCTGCGCACGGTCGGCGCGCTCCTGGCGGTCGCGGTCTGCATCGCCGCTGCCGTGTGGCAGTACCACCGAACCGACGATCAGTTGGCGGTCGCCCGCGCCGCACAGTCGCAGTTGGTCCCCTACGACGTCGTCGTCCCCGCGAACAGCGACTCGCTCGACATCGAGTGGCTGGGCCGCAACGTGGCCGTCGACGGTGAGGTGGTGCCCGGCGCCCGCTCCTACGTGAGATCGCGGTTGTCACCGGACGGCGAGGTCGGTTACCTCGTCGTGGACGGGGTGCGGATCGCCGACGGGCGCACGGTTGCCGTGCTGCAGGGCTGGGTGCCGGACCCCGCCGCCGCCCCCCGGCTCGCCGGTGAACGTATCCGGGTGACGGGTCGTCTGCAGCCCCAGGAGAACTTCTACGCCGGGGCTCCCGTCGAGCCCGAGGGTCCGTTGCTCACCATCAGCGACGCGGGCCTCGCGACGCAGTGGCCCACCCCGCCGGACCCGGGCTACGTGACGGTCACCGGGGATCCCGCCGCGGTGGGGCTGTCGCCCGTCGTCCCGCTGGTCGGTACCGATCCGGATGTGCCCTTTCCGCTGCAGAACGCCTTCTACAGTCTGCAATGGCTGATCTTCGCGGTGATCGTGGTCGTCATCTGGGCCAGGTTCCTGCGCGACGACGTCCGGGCCGCACGCGGGACGGACGGGGAAGTTGCCCCCGAGGCCGACCGGGTTAGCCTGTAGAGATGTCCGACCCCGCCCTTCCCGGCTCCGCGGCCGAACCCGGCTCCGCGGCCGAACCCGGCTCCGCAGAACCGCCCGCTGCGCCCATCACGGCCCCCAAGGGGCTGGCAGGGGCCCTCACCCGCTTCCGGATCATGGCGTTCATCACCGGTGTCGTGCTGGCCTTCATGACCGTGGTCGGACTGCCGTTCAAGTACGTGTTCGACGGACAGGCCCTGTGGTACACGATCGGGTGGCAGGCCCATGGGTGGCTCTACATCATCTATGTGGCCGTGTCCCTGGATCTGGTCTTCCGGCTCCGCTGGCATCTCGGGCGGGCGGTCCTCATCCTGCTCGCGGGGACGATCCCGTTCATGAGTTTCGTGGCCGAACGGTATGTCACGAAGCGCGTCGAACCCCTCCTGGACTGACCGCACCGGAGACCCGGGACGCACGGCACGGCTCCGGACCGCTGCCCGTCGGGACGCGCCTCGCGTCGGGTCGGTAAGGGAACGGGTGCTGGGCTAGCCTCGTACCCGACGGCGGAAAGGGGTCGGCGTGGGTCTGCGCGACATGCTGTACGGCACGTACGCCGGGCGCGTCCGCCGCCAGTTGGACCCCGCCCGAACCCCTCGCCATGTGGGCGTCATCCTCGACGGCAACCGCCGCTGGGCCTCGGTCAAGGGTTCGTCCAGCGAGACCGGCCACCGGGCCGGTGCCGCCCGCATCGCGGAGTTCCTGGGGTGGTGCGAGGAGGCGGGGGTCGAGGTCGTCACCCTGTGGCTGTTGTCCACCGACAACCTCCAGCGCGACCCCGCCGAGCTGGCCCCCCTGTTGTCGATCATCGACGAGACGGCGCACGACCTCGCAGCGCTCGGGCGGTGGCGGATACAGCCGGTCGGCGCGCTCGACCTGCTCCCCGACGACTTCTCGGCGTCGCTGAAAGGGGTCGCCGAGCAGACCGCCACGAACGACGGCCTGCAGGTCAACATGGCGGTCGGCTACGGGGGGCGGCGCGAACTCGTCGACGCCGTCAGGTCCCTGCTCCAGGAACACCACGGCAAGGGCACGTCGCTGGATGACCTGGCACAGGTCCTCGACGCCGAACACATCTCCGACCACCTCTACACGAAGGGTCAGCCGGACCCGGACCTCGTGATCCGCACCTCCGGTGAGCAGCGGCTCTCGGGTTTCCTCCTCTGGCAGAGCGCGCACTCGGAGTTCTACTTCTGCGAGGCGCTGTGGCCGGACTTCCGGGAGGTCGACTTCCTGCGGGCGTTGCGCGCGTACGCGCAGCGGGAGCGCCGTTTCGGAAGTTGAGGCGGACACCCCGCTGTGGATGACGCGGGCGGTCCGGGATGCGGCCGTACGATGTCGTGGTGTCGCTGCTGCAACGGTCCCGTCCCGACCGGGCGAGCCGCCAGGGGTACCGGGTGGGCGCGGTCGAGATCCTTGCGATCTCCGCGGTCCTCCTCGTCCTCCTGCAGCCCTTCCTGTCCCGGTGGTTGGACGCTCCGCAGATCAAGGCGGCGACGACCATCTTCGTCGCGATCGTCATGCAGGCGCTCCCGTTCCTGGTGCTCGGTGTGGTGTTGTCGGCGGTCATCAGCGCCTACGTCCCCGCCTCGTTCTGGCAGCGGGCCCTCCCCTCCCGGCCCGCTCTGGCAGTGCCCGTGGCGGGATGCGCGGGGGCGGTCGTACCTGGTTGCGAGTGCGCCTCGGTGCCCGTCTCGGGGTCGCTCATGTCGCGCGGGGTCGCGCCCGCTGCCGCGCTGGCCTTCCTGCTGTCGTCCCCGGCCATCAATCCGGTGGTCATCGTCTCCACCTTCGTGGCGTTCCCCAACGACCCGCGGATGGCCGTGGCGAGATTCGGGACGTCCCTGGTCGTCGCGGTCCTGATGGGATGGCTGTGGCTGCGTTTCGGCCGGGGGGAGTGGATCCGCATCCCGCGCAAGACGGCCACGGAAGGGATGTCCCGCCA
>CAIWTL010000156.1 GCA_903915555.1 uncultured Micrococcales bacterium
CGGGGTGAGGGTGATGGTGTGGTGCCGGCCCTTGTTGTCCGTCAGCTGGACGAGATCACCCGGGACGAGTTCGGACGTCATGGGCCCTCCGTGACGAAAGCGGCGTCGGTGTCGATGAGACGCGCCGCGATACCCGGTGCCACGACGAACACGAATCGGGAACCGGTGGCCTGGCAGGCTGCCACGACATCGGTCGCCGGGGCCTGCGGGGGAAGTACGGGTGCATCGGCCGCCACCGAGGCCGTCACCGCCGCGACCGAGATGCGGTCGCGGGCCTCAGGAGGGACCGCTTGGGCGGCGGCAGCCACCACGACTGCCCGGGCCCGCCCGCCCTCGTCGGTGACCACGAGGGCACGGTCGGGTCGCAGATCCGGCAGCACCGCCGACACGGGCAGGGCGGCGGGAACGGCAACCATGGGCACCGCAAGGTCACCGGCCGTCACGGCAGCGAGGGTGCGCGCCGCCGCTGCCTGCTTGAGCGAGGCCGAGGCCCCACTCCACAGCACCCAGGCCAGGACGACCGCGACGAGGATGAGGGTCAGCGACGGGGTCCCACCGACCTGGAGCGCCAGGAGGAACGGTGAGACCAGGATCAGTGCGGCCAGTACCCGACCCACCCATGCGGCCACGACCTGGCCCGTCACCGCGGATCCGGTGGCCGCCCACACGATGGCCTTGACCACGGCACCACCGTCGAGCGGCGCACCCGGCAGCAGGTTGAAGAACCCGATCAGGAAGTTGGCCGAGGCCAGCGCGGCGAGAAGATCGAAAGCGAGCCCGCCGACGGATCGGGACGCCAGCCATGCGACGAGTGCGATGGCCAGGGTGGCGGCGGGGCCCGCCAGGGCGATGACAGCCTCACGGAAGGGGCCGTGCTTCGCGGTCGTCCGATAAGAGGTGAACCCGCCCATCGCCCACAGCGTGATCCCGGACACCGGGTAATGGAACGCCCTGGCCGCGTACCCGTGGGCGAGTTCGTGGCCGAGGATGGACACCATGAGAAGCACCGCGAAGACGCCGGCGAGCACCCACTGCCCCGCCAGGCCCGCGGATCCTGCGAACTCCGGGTACCACAGCAATGCGATGACGAGGACGCCGATGAGGGCGTTGAGCGGGACGGTCACGGTGAAGCCCGCCAGCCGGAACCGCCAACCGTGCCCTGGCTCCGAGGTGTCACGGACGACGGTCACCGGTTCATGTTAGGCGAGTGACCGCGCGCCGCACCGGTTGTGTCGGCAGTCAGTCGTACCGTGGGGCCATGTCCGATACCCGCCCGACTGAGGCTCGTCGTGCACCGCAGGTGCAGCCGTCGCCGGGGGCACCCGGCGATCCCGGCGTCATCGACCTACGTGGCTATGAGGGCGATCGGAACGGACTCGCGGCCCGTCCGGCCGCGTCGCTGTCGCCGTCGCGCGCCGGTGACTTCATGACATGCCCCCTGCTGTATCGGTACCGCAGCATCGAGCGGCTCCCCGAGCCGCCTGGTGTCGAGGCGACCCGCGGCACCCTCGTGCACGCGGTCCTGGAGAACCTCTTCGACCTGGCCCCGACGGACCGGACTCCCGAGCGGGCGGCCGAGCTGGTCGCGCCACAGTGGTCGGCGCTCGTCGAACGCGACCCCCACCTTCCCGGCCTGCTGTTCGGGCCCGACGACGCCTGGGAGCGGTGGCTCGCCGGTGAGCAGTCGGAGCCGACCGATGCGGCCTCCGTCGAGCGCTTCCTCACCGATGCCCGTGGTTTCGTGGACCGCTATTTCGCCCTGGAGGACCCGACCCGCCTTCAGCCCGCAGAACGCGAGATGAGCCTGTCGTGCGAGCTGCCGTCGGGCCTCGTGCTGCGCGGCATCATCGACCGCGTCGACGAGGCCCCGACGGGGGAGATCCGGGTCGTGGACTACAAGACGGGGCGCGCCCCGGGACCCGGATGGGAGGCGAAGGCGCTCTTCCAGATGCGGTTCTACGGTCTCATGGTGTGGCGGCTCAGGGGCCGCGTCCCGACGCGGCTCCAACTGCTCTACCTGGGGAGTGGGGAACGCATCAGCGTCGATCCGACCGAGGCCGAACTCCTGGCCACCGAGGCGAAGGTACAGGCGTTGTGGGAGGCGATCTCCCGTGCGACCCAGAGCGATCACTGGCCCGCCCGGCCGTCCCGCCTGTGCAACTGGTGCTCGTTCCAGTCCCGGTGCCCGGCTTTCGCCGACGCGGGTGCCACCGCGACCCAACCCCTGGTGCCTGCCACGTGAGCTGCCGCCGACGTATCGTGGGCACATGACCCGCCTGCTGCCCGCGGTCCTTCTCACCCTCGTCGGTGCGGTGGGATGCTCGGGCACGGCCACCCCGCCGCCTTCCTCGCCCTCAGCCCCACCGGAGACCTCGCTGACCGTGTCGGTCGATCCGGGATCCGGGGGCACCTCCACTGTCGCGACCCTCACGTGCGACCCCGTGGGTGGTGATCACCCGGACCCGGCCGCCGCGTGCCGGACCCTCGCGCAGGCCGGGTCCGATGCCTTCGCCCCGGTGCCGCGGGACGCGATGTGCGGTCAGATCTACGGCGGCCCGGCGACGGCGACCGTCGTCGGGACCTGGCAACAGCGTCCGATCGACGCGTCGTTCTCACTCGTCGACAGTTGCCAGATCAAGCGGTGGGAGGGTCTTGTCCCGGTGCTGCCGGACCCGACGAGCCTGTCACCGACGGGGTGAGCGGCGGCTCGTACAGTTCCGCCAACCTGTCGATACCGATCCCGCTCAGGGTCGTGACGATGACACGCCGGTCAGCGGGCTCGATCACTGCCATGTGCTCGACGGCGACGACGAACGCCCCGGCGGCGTTGGCACTCCCCGCTCCCGTGGGGGAATCCTCGAGCGCGACCGACCTCCGGACGTCCACTCCCAGTCCGGCGGCCGCCGTCAAGTAGGGCAGCGGGTCGGGCTTGTGTCGCGTCACGTCGTCGGCGCTGATCGCCAGATCGAACCACTGCGACCCGATCGCGGCGAGGACGGCGTCCATCAGTGGACGCGACGACGAGGTCACCAGCGCCGTGGGCAGTCCGGAGTCGCGGGCCTCGCGCAGCAGGCGGCCCGCGCCGGGCTGCAATTGGGGCGGTTGAGCGGTCAGTCGCTGCAACATCGTGTCCAGGAACATGTCGGCCAGCTGCTCGGGGGTGGGCGCCCGGCCGCCTGCTCGCTCGATCAACGAGATCATGTAGCGCGCGACACGGTCGGTGGAGCCGCCCAGGCAGTGGGCCTGATCGGCCTCGGTCCAGGTGACTCCGAAGCCTGCCATCAGCCGCTCCTCGGCCTGCTGCCACAGCGGTTCGGTGTCGACGAGTGTGCCGTCCATGTCGAACAGGACCGACTCGAACGGGAGCACGGCCCCATCCTGTCGCATGCCGACCCGTCAGGTCGCGTTGAAGTACTTGGCCTCGGGGTGGTGCACCATCAGCGCCGAGGTCGACTGCTCCGGGTGGAGCTGCAGTTCCTCGGAGAGCGAGACCCCGATCCGCTCCGGCTGCAGGAGTCGGACGAGGTCACGCTGCTGTTCGACGTCGGGGCAGGCCGGGTAGCCGAAGGAGTAACGAGAGCCGCGGTACCCCTGTTTGGCGATGAGGGCGGTCATGTCAGGGTCGTCGTCCCCGTCGAATCCCCACTCCCCGCGGACCCGGGCGTGCCACATCTCCGCCAGCGCCTCCGTCAACTGCACGCTCAACCCATGCAGCTCGAGGTATTCGCGGTAGTTGTCCGACTCGAAGAGCCGGGCGGTGGACTGCGACGCGACCTCGCCCATGGTGACGACGTGGAAGGCGATCACATCCTTCTCCCCCGCCGAGACCGGCCGGAAGAAGTCGGCGAGGCACAGGTGGCGTCCGCGACGCTGGCGAGGGAACGTGAATCGTGCGATCTCGACGTCCTGGTCGTCCGGGTCATAGACGATCAGGTCGTCGCCCTCGCTGTTCGCCGGGAAGTACCCGTACACGACCGCCGGTTCGAGCAGCCCTTCCGTCTTGATGCGGTCCAACCACATCCGTAGCCTCGGGCGACCCTCCTCCTCGGCGATGTCCTCGAAGGTCTGCGTGGAACCACGCAGTGGCTTCAGACCCCACTGGCCGACGAAGGTCGCGCGCTCGTCGAGGTACTCGACGATGTCTGCCATGGCGATCCCCCGCACGACCCGGGTCCCCCAGAACGGCGGCGTGGGCACGGCGTTGTCGGCCACGACATCGGAGCGCGCCGGCAACTCGACCGGGGTCTCGGCGGATCCCGCAGTGCTCTTCCTGGAAACCCGCCGCTTACGTCGCTCCGGCAGTTCCGCGCCCGGTTCGCCCCGGCGCATGGCCATGACGGCGTCCATCAGAGCGAGGCCCTCGAAGGCATCGCGGGCGTAGCGGACATCCCCTTCGTACATATCCGCGAGGTCCTGCTCGACGTAGGCCCGGGTCAGGGCCGCACCACCGAGGAGGACAGGCCAGCGGGCGGAGACACCGCGCTGGTTCATCTCCTCCAGGTTCTCCTTCATGATGACGGTGGACTTGACCAGCAGACCGGACATACCGATGGCGTCGGCGTCGTGCTCCTCGGCGGCCTCGATGATCGTCGTGATCGGCTGCTTGATGCCGATGTTCACGACGGTGTAGCCGTTGTTGGTCAGGATGATGTCGACGAGATTCTTCCCGATGTCGTGGACGTCGCCCTTGACGGTCGCCAGGACGATGGTTCCCTTGCCCGCGTCGTCGGTCTTCTCCATGTGGGGCTCGAGATGAGCGACGGCCGCCTTCATGACCTCGGCGCTCGCCAGGACGAACGGCAACTGCATCTGCCCGGACCCGAAGAGCTCACCCACCGTGCGCATGCCGGACAGGAGAGACTCATTGATGATCTCGATGGCGGACCTCGTGAGCAGTGCTTCGTCCAGATCCGCGTCGAGACCGTTCTTCTCGGCGTCGATGATCCGCCGCTCGAGACGCTCGTCCAGCGGCAGCGCCGCGAGAGCCTCGGCCCGGTCGGTCCCCGATGCGGCCGTCACCCCGTCGAAGACGGCCAGGTAGTTCTGCACCGGGTCGAAGGTGACCGTACCGTCGTCGTCGTAACGGCGGCGGTCGTAGATGAGGTCCAGCGCCGCCTCGCGCTGCTCGTCGGGGATACGCGACATCGGAAGGATCTTGGACGCGTGGACGATCGCCGACGTCAGACCCGCCTGCACGCACTCGTGCAGGAACACCGAGTTCAGCACCTGGCGGGCGGCGGGCGACAGCCCGAACGACACGTTCGACACACCGAGGGTCGTCTGTACCTCCGGGTGCCGCCGCTTGACCTCACGGATCGCCTCGATGGTCTCGATGGCGTCCCGGCGGGTCTCGTCCTGTCCGGTGGCGATCGGGAAGGTGAGCGTGTCGATGACGATGTCGCTCGGATCCATACCCCAGTTGCCGACGAGGTCGGCGATCAACCGGTCGGCGATGGCCACCTTCCAATCGGCGGTGCGTGCCTGCCCCTCCTCGTCGATGGTGAGCGCAACAACCGCGGCGCCATGCTCCTTCACGATGGGCATGATCTGCTGGAAGCGGGAGGTGGGACCGTCGCCGTCCTCGTAGTTCACCGAGTTGATGAG
>CAIWTL010000157.1 GCA_903915555.1 uncultured Micrococcales bacterium
AACAGTTACTACAACCCCACCACCACGAACGGTGCACGGAACGTGCTCACCGGCGACCTCGGCTGGGCCATCACGGACCTGGGCCCGGCCGGCGTCCCCAGCCGTCCGCAGTCCGTCTCCGCTGTCGCCGGCTCGGAGTCGGCTGTCGTGTCGTGGAGTGCCCCGAGCCAGGACAATCACTCGCCGGTGACCGGCTACACCGTCACCTCCTCGCCCAGCCAGGGCACCTGCTCGACCACGGTCGGCGTCGACGACAATCCGCTCACCTGCATCGTGACCGGACTGACGAACGAGACCGAGTACACCTTCAGCGTGAAGGCAACCAACGCCGTGGGGGACTCGGTCGCATCCCTCGCCTCCAACGTCGTCACGCCGCAGACGCGCGAGCCGAGCGCACCGCGGAAGCCCTTCGCGGCACCGCAGGACAACTCGACCGTTCGCGTGTACGTGAGCAAGGGAGTGGGCGGCAGCGCCCCCCTCCGTTTCGAGGTGACCCAGTCACCCGGCGGCGCCACCTGCACCGTGACTGTCCCCGACAACTACTGCGACTTCACCGGCCTCAACAACGGCCAGGACTACACGTACACAGCCATGGCCGAGAACGACGAGGGGCCGTCCCTGTCCGCCTCACCGGCCTCGGACCCTGTGAGGCCGCAGGTCCCCATGCGCATGAAGTGGAACACCACCCTCACCTCGGACGGCAGCAGCAACAATCGCTCCCTCTCGCTGCCCCTCGTCTCCGACGGCACCTATGACTTCGTCGTCGACTGGGGTGACGGTACCGGCGGCCGCGTGACCTCCTACAACGACACCGATCGCTACCACGAGTACGCCGTCGGTAACGGAGGCGAGAAGGTCATCACAATGACCGGAACCCTGCGAGGATTCCGATTCGACAACAACGGCGACCGGAGCAAACTTCTGGATGTCATGAACTGGTCCGGGCTCAAGCTCGGTACGCCACTGCATCAGGGGAGCTTCTTCTACGGGGCGAACAACCTCACGACCTTCAGCGCCGTGGACGCCCCTGACCTGTCGACCACGACCAGCCTGGAGCGGGCTTTCCACTACGCGTCGAAGTTCAACGGTGCGATCGCCCACTGGAACGTCTCGACCGTCACTGACCTGGACTACGCGTTCGCGGAAGCCCCTGAGTTCAACCAGTCCCTCAATGGGTGGGACACCAGCAACGTCACCAGCATGGTCAGGACCTTCGGTGGCGACTGGTCATCCACGAAGTTCAACGGGGCCATCGATCAGTGGAACACCGCCGCGGTCACCGACATGCGAGGGATGTTCCTGAACGCCCGGATGTTCAACCAGCCACTGCCCCGGGACGGCAACAAGTGGAACACGGGGAACGTCGAGCAGTTCGACAACATGTTCCAGTCGGCGGTCACGTTCAACCAGTCGCTGGAGACCTGGAACACTGCGGCGGCTCTGGACATGAACCGCATGTTCAACGGGGCGACTCTGTTCAACAGCAGCATCGCCGGCTTCGACACGAGCCGCGTGACGAGTCTCGACTACATGTTCGCCAACTCCGGGTTCAACCAGTCGGTGAGCCACTTCAACACGGCAAGTGTGAGGTCGATGGCCGGCGTCTTCACCGGTGCCCGCTCGTTCAACCAGCCGGTGGCGGCGTGGAACACCAGTTCGGTGCAAAACTTCCAGCAGACCTTCCAGAACGCGTCTTCGTTCGACCAGGAACTCTCCTCGTGGTCCACCTCCTCGGCCAGGAACATGGCCTACATGTTCCAGGGGGCCTCCGTCTTCAACCGATCCATCGGCAACTGGGACACGTCACTGGTCACGACCATGCGCTCGACCTTCCAGAATGCGTCCGTGTTCAACCAGCCCCTCGCCGACTGGAACACAGCCTCGGTCAGCGACATGGCATCCATGTTCGCCGGAGCTGCCGACTTCAACCAACCCCTGCGGACCACCGGGAACAAGTGGCGTGTCTCCGAAGTCTCGGCCATGGACAACATGTTCGATGGGGCCGCGGACTTCAATCAGGACCTTCGGACCTGGGACATCGGCGGAGTCGTCCCCGGCGAGTCGCCCGGCGGAATGACGGAGATGTTCCGCAACACCAGTCTGTCGACAGCCAACTACGACCGCATCCTGGTGTCGTGGGCCTTCGGCTATGCCACCGACGGGGTGACCAACGGCCAGGGGACCGGTGTGGCGCAGGAAGGTGTGCGTTTCTCGGCCGGCAGCACCCGTTACTCGACAGGACTCCCCACCGAGGCCCGCCAGTTCTTGGTCAACGAGCGTGGGTGGACCATCACCGATGGTGGGTCCACCAACGCGCCCCCGGCCCCCGATCCCGCCCAGACCGCGGCGCCTGCCACGCCGGCCACTCCGATCGCTCTCGAGCGTCCCAGCTCGGCCAAGGTGGGCTGGATCACGCCGCCCACCACCGGTGGCGATCCGCTCTCCTACACGATCACGGCCAATCCTGGACCGGCCACCTGTGTGATCACACTGCCCGCGAAGTCGTGCGTGGTGGAGGGGCTCAGCAACGGCACCGAGTACACGTTCACCGCGACAGCCACGAACACAATAGGGACCTCGGCGCCTTCCGCGCCGACCGGTGTGGTCGTGCCGGGTGAGGCATTCACCACCACGTGGCGCACCTACAACGCCGGTTCGTCGAACTCCAAGCAGGTGACGCTGCCGCTGACAGCGAGCGGAACCTACAACTTCACCGTTCGGTGGGGGGATGGCACGTCCAGCGACATCGACTCGCCCAACGATCCCGATGCCACCCACACCTATGCTGTGCGTGGCGACTACGACATCTCCATCACCGGCACCATCAACGGGTGGAACTTCAGTGGCGCCAAGGGCGGCGACCGCAAGAAGCTGCTGGAAGTCAGTCGATGGGGCCCGCTTCGCCTCGGCAACGACGGCGGCTACTTCCAGAACGCCACCTACCTGGTCGTCACCGCCACCGATGCGCTGAACACCGCCGGCACCACCAACTTCAGCAACACCTTCAGCGGTGCCAGCCGATTCAACGGGGCCATCGGCAACTGGGACATGAGCAACGCCACCAACCTGTCGGGCATGTTCCAGAGCGCGGTCAAGTTCAACCAGCCGCTCAACGACTGGGACACCTCCCGGGTGACCAACATGTCGAACATGTTCTTCGCCGCCTACCGCTTCAACCAGCCGATCGGTGACTGGGAGACCGGCGCGGTCACGTCGATGTATCGGATGTTCTTCGTGGCGCAGGACTTCAATCAACCCATCGATCGCGACGGGGCCGAGTGGAACACCGGCAACGTGACCAACATGTCGCAGATGTTCTACGGAACCGGGATGTTCAACCAGGACCTGTCGAACTGGAACACCGGCGCCGTCACGAACATGCAGCAGATGTTCTACTACGCCCCCCGGTTCAACGGCGCCATCGGCTCGTGGGACGTCTCACGAGTCACGAACTTCCAGGGGATGTTCGGCGAGGCCCGTGCCTTCAACAAGCCACTCAATGACTGGGACACCCGCAGCGCCACGAACATGAACCGCATGTTCTACGAGGCCGACGCGTTCAACCAGCCGATCGGTCACTGGAACACGTCATCGGTCACGGACATGTCCGAGATGTTCTACGACAACGGCGGCTTCAACCAGTCGATCGACACCGAACTCGACTACAACCGATGGGATGTCAGCCGGGTGACGAACATGTCCCGGATGTTCCGTGGCGCGACTGCCTTCAACCAGGACCTCAACTCCTGGAACACGTCACGGGTGACCGGCAACGGCCTGACGGAGATGTTCTACGGCGCCTCGAACTTCAACGGGAAGATCGGGAACTGGGATGTCTCCCAGGTGACGAGCTTCCGGTACTTCCTGTACAACGCCAGCCCCTTCAACCAGGACCTCAGTCGCTGGAACACCAGCCGGGTGAGTGACTTCGGCTACATGTTCTACGGCACCAGCTTCCGTGGCGAAGTGTGGCGGTGGAACGTCACATCGGCCACCACCATGGAGAACATGTTCTGGAACATCACGCCGCCGGCCAACCTGCGGGGACTGCGGTCGACCCCCTGGTACAACCGGATCCTGGTGGCGTGGTCCCAGCAGAACGTGAAGTCCAACGTGTCCCTCTTCCTGCGGGATACCGGCTATGACAACGCGAATTCGTACCCCAAGTACTCCACGCACTATGACGGTGCCCCGAACTCCGCTGCCGAGGACGCCCGTTCGCTGCTGACCCGGTGGTCCGGATATGGCGGCAAGCAGTGGTACATCTGGGACCAGGGCAGCACGCCCGTGGATGCCCCCGGTCTGCCTCAGAACGTCGAATTCAGCCGCACCGGCGGCAACGGTGGCCCCCTGTACGGAAACGGCTCCCGCGCCACCATCACCTGGGAGCGCCCGGTCACCGGCGACCTCATCGCGCCCATCACCTACATCGTCGAGTCGACACGCGAACCGCAGCGGTACCGCTGCGTCACCAGCGAACTGTCGTGCGAGATCACCGGGCTCACGGTCGACGACCGAGCCACCAGCTTCCACCAGTTCACGGTGACCGCGACAAACGCGATCGGCGACAGCGACCCGACAGTCGCGATCCCGCCGGTCCGAACTCCGGCGATCGACGCCCCCGTCCTGGGCACCCCCGTCCCGAACGAGTTCGGCTACACCACCCAGATCACCAACTACACGGACTTGTACGACTGGCGGGGCGACGCGACGGAGGGGTCCGTCACTATCAGCGACACCGGTCTGGTCACCGTCGGCAGCGAGCAGGACCCAGTGGCACCGGATACCCGCTCGACGGTCACGGTGTATTCGGGCAAGTTCGGCTACGCGGATCAGAGCGCATCGGTGACCGCCCGCGCACTGAAGCAGAAACTCGTCCCGACCCTGGGCGCCGTCACGCGCACCGTCCACGGGTGGACCGCCGAGATCACCAACTACGATCCGGCCTTCACGTGGACACCGACCACCGTGCCCGGACCCGGTGGGGCGTCCATCGTCGACGATTCCGGTACGAAGATCCTGACAATCACGGGACTGGCTGACGGCGAGGCGACCACCGCGACATTGACGACCACCCGTGACGGTTATGCGACGGGCGTCAGGCAACAACTGGGAACGGCGCTCGGCGCCGCCCTTCACCCGACCTACCAGGAGCCGGTCACCCGCACCCCTGACGGTTTCACCACGCGGATCACGAACTATGACGCTGCCTTCACCTGGGCGCAGCCGCAGACCACGGCGGGTACCGCGGAGATCTCGGTCGACCAAGGGGTCGCCACTCTCACCGTCACGGGGTTGAGCGCCGATTCGCCCGCCACCGTGACCCTCGACACGACACGCGGGGGGTATCGCGACGGATCATCCGACATCACCGCCCGATCCCTGCTGGCTGCGCACCCGTTCTCGCTCGGGACACCGGTGCCGACCGCTGACGGATTCACAGCCCCGATCACCGGCTACGACGCTGACTTCAGGTGGACCGGGACCCCCAATCTCGCCGGCGCCATCGACGTGTCCAACGGGATGGTCACGGTGACCGGTCTCGATCCGTCCGAGACGACAGAGGCGATCATCACAGCGAGCCGCGACGGCTACACCGACAGCGTCCGATCCGTCACCGGGACGGCTCTCGCCCAAGCCCTCGTGCCCTCCATCCAGGAGCCCATCTCCACCCCCGATGGATTCACGGCCGTACTCACGAACTACGACGGCACCTACTCGTGGGCGGGTACCACAACCACCGCGGGTCAGGTCGCAATCGAGCCGTTCACCGAGGGCCAGGTCAGCGGCCATCGAGTCGTGGTCTCCGGTCTCGACCCCGCCGATCCCGCAACCGTCACGCTTCGCACGACCAAGGCCGGCCACGCACCCGGCGAGTTCGAGTTCACCGCATCCTCACTGCGGGCCCGCCTGAATCCCACCTTCGGCAACGTGACCCGGACGGAGGGCGGCTTCAAGGTCCCGATCACCAACTACGACGGTCAGACCTACGACCCGGACGACTACCAGTGGACGCCCAGCAGCACTGTCGGCACCGCCTCGGTCGCTGCCGACGGAGTTGTCTCGGTCACGGGCCTGAACGACGGCCAGCAGGCCACCGTCACAGTCACGACGACGCGCGAAGGTTACGCACCGGGCTCCGCTTCGACCCCGGGACGTGCGTTGGATGCGGCGTTGGATCCGACGTTCGGGGCTGTGACGCGTACTGATGGTGGGTTCGAGGTGCCGATCTCGAACTATGACGGTGCTACTTATGATCCGGGTGATTACTCCTGGACGCCTTCCACTGACGGTGGCAAC
>CAIWTL010000158.1 GCA_903915555.1 uncultured Micrococcales bacterium
CAGCGGGGAGAACCGCATCGCGTGGGCGAAGGGTGAACTCTTCGCAGTGGCTCGATTCGCCGACAGCCAACAAGCCGACCTGATCCACGGTCCCGCCTCGTTCGCTCCCCTGCGGTCGTCCGTTCCTCATGTGGTGACCATGCACGACATGTTCTACTTCACCAATCCTGAGATGATCGGCAATCGCCTCTTTGTAGCGCCGGTCAGATGGATGGAGCGCAACGCCGTACGCCGCGCCGCCCAGGTGATCACCGACAGTGAGGCCTCGGCCGACGCCATCCGTCGCATACTGCGACCGTCGCCCGCGCGACTCACCGTGATCCCGCTCGCCGGTCCTCAGAGCGGGTCGTCCCAGCCGAGGCACCCCTCGGCGCCTCCCATGATCCTGGGTACCGGCAACCGCCTGCCCCACAAGAACTGGGAGACGGTGGTGGCCGCCCTCGCGCGGATGAAACCGGATGACCGCCCCACATTCGTGCTGACCGGTGGTCAGGACCCTGATCCGCTGCAGGAGGTGGTCGACCGGTCGGGCATGAGCCCCTGGGTGGATCTGCGTGGCTGGGTCACGTCGGAGGAGATGGCCCACCTGAGGAGTTCGGCAACTGTCCAGGTGATCTCCTCCTTCCTGGAAGGCTTCTCCCTGCCTGTCCTCGAGGCGATGGCAGCCGGTCTACCGGTCGTCCTGTCCGATATCCCCGTCCATCGGGAGGTAGCGGGAGACGCGGCCGTGTACTTCCCGCCTCACGACCCCGCCGTCCTCGCTGACGTCCTTACCGCGCTGACGGTTGACCGAAAACGGCTGGCCGCCTTGACCTCGGCCGGCCGGGATCGAGCCGCCGAGTTCTCCTGGGATGAGGTCGCCGCGCGCACGCTCGATGTCTTCGGCCGGGCGCTCGCCGAATCCGAGAGGTCACGGCGGTGAGGTCGGACGCAACGCGTCTGCGCGTCGCCGTCGTCTACGACTGCCTGTTCCCCGGGACCAGTGGAGGGGCCGAGCGGTGGCTGTGGGCGTTGGCATCCGAGTTGGCCACGCTGGGACACGAGGTCACCTATGTGACGCGGGACTTCGGGGTGGCCCCGCTGGGTGATGACGTGCGGGTCGAATACCTGTCCGCGGCAGATGAGTTGTACACCTCATCCGGAACACGTCGCGTCGGGCCGTCGATCGCGTGGGCGGTCCGCGTCGGCCGGTACCTGCGGCGCCACCGGGACGACTATGACGCCATCTACGTCCACCAGACCCCGTTGTGGCCCGTCCTGACCGCCCGTGCCGCCCTGGCCGGGTACCGGGGATGGTGGGGAGTGGAGTGGATCGAGTGGTGGACGAAGGATTACTGGCAGCACTACGCACCGGGAACCCCCGGTCGACTCGGCTGGTGGGTGCAACGAAAGGCCCTGCTGGCATCCCGTCGGATCCTCACGTATGCGGCTGTCACCGACCGCCGCGTCAGGGCTCAAGACCCCCCCGGACCGGTGTACCGGCTTCCCGGTCAGGTCTACGGGTTGGTCGCTCCCGGTGTCACGGGGGAACGGTCCCCGCGCCTGCCCGCCGGACCATTCGTCCTGACGCTGGGCCGGCTCGTCCCCGAGAAGCACCCCGATGTGGCGGTCCAGGTGATGGCCGAGATCGCGCGCCGACATCCGGGGACGGCGGGAGTGGTGATCGGGCGCGGCCCCATGGCGCAGGACCTCGCGGCCGCCGCGCGTGCCACCGGTGAGGACATCCGTGTGATCACCGACGCCGATGACGATCTGGTGGTCCAGGCGCTGGCAGGCGCCGCAGTCCTGCTGCACCCCTCGACACGGGAGGGTTTCGGCCTCGTGGTCGTCGAAGCGGCGGCCCACGGCACCCCCACGGTGGTGGTCGACTCGGACGACAACGCGGCCGTCGAGCTGGTCACCCCCGGCGTCAACGGTCACGTGTCCCCGGTCTGCGAGGAGACATCTCTCACCGTCGCGGTTGAGTCGGTGCTGACGGATGCCCCGGCCTATCGGGAGCGCACCCGCGCCTGGTTCGAGTCGGTCATGGCGGAACGGTCGGTGTCGGCGAGCGCGAAGGAGTTGGTGCGCCTCATCGAGACGCGCGCGTGACCGCTGAACGCGCGGGCTCGCCGTCCGGTGGGTTCACCTGGGTGTCCTGGGGGAGGGGATCGATCCCTGCCGGGGCGTCGTCCTGGTGCCTGTCGTGCAACTTCGCCTCGGTCAGTGCGAGTTGACGCGCCAGGATGGTGAGTTTCCGATCCAGGGCCACGAACCGCCGGTGGTTGGTGGCCACGTAGAAGAGGAAGGCCACCACGAGGGCGTAGAAGACCAGGTCGGCTCCCCGGCCGACACCGACCAGTCCTGCCACCCAACCGAGCCACTCGGGGAAGAGGATCGAGAAGATTCCCAGCCCGATGAAAGCGACGAGACCGATCCGCCGCAGGGCCTGATGGCGCGCACCACCCCCGCCGTTACGAAGGTCGATGAAGGCGAAGGCGACAAGGCCGACCACGAGCAGGACCTGGATCCACACGCGGGCCTCCTATTTGAACAGCAGTTCGGTGAGGATGTTCACCGAGTTGAACACCGATTGCCCCTTGCTGCGGGAGTAGTCGGTGTACAGGACATGAACCGGATACTCGGCCCAGGGTAGCCCGGAATCGCCGATCTGCTCCACGATCTCGCTGGCGTGCGCCATACGGTTCTGGGTCAGGTCCAGGCGTTCGGCGAGGTCGCGGCGGATGACCCGCAGCCCGTTGTGCGCATCGGTGAGTTTCATGCCGGAGCTCCAGTTCGTCATCGTCACCGCCACCCGCAGCACCTGCCGCTTGAGCCATCCGGTGTCCGTGCGACCGTCGAGGAACCGGGAACCGAACACCGCGGCCAGATCCTCCTGCCGCGCCTTGCCGACCATGGCAGCTGCATCCTCGACCCGATGTTGGCCGTCGGCGTCGAAGGTCACCAGGAACTCGCCGGCGGTCTGGTGGACCACGTAGTCGATCCCCGTCTGGAGGGCCGCTCCTTGGCCCAGGTTGATCGGGTGTCTGACGACGACAGCGCCGGCTGCCTCGGCCCGGTCGGCCGAATCGTCCGAGGATCCGTCATCGACGCACACGATGTGCGGGAAGGTCCGGCGCGCCTCCTCGACGACCGTCCCGATGACGGGCCCCTCGTTGTACAGCGGGATCACCAGCCAGGCATCCCGCTGCACCGTGTCGGTCATCCCGCCATTGTGACAGGAGCGGCCAGCCCGTCAGGCGGGGTCATGCGAGGAGCCCCCGTGCCTCCGGGTCTGTCGTGACGGCACGTGCCCTCGCGACGACACCCGCCGCGTGGCACGCCATACCCGCGAGAGGACCGACGATCAGCGCCATCGCTGTCCGCAGCCCTGGTTCCAGTGGAGTCGTGGCGAGGATCCCCACCGCGACGATGACCGATACCCACCAGCCTGTCGCGTACAGGGTGTGCCTGTCCCGGGCCAGGACAGCGGGCCCGGTCACGAACAGCCCCGCTGTGGCTCCGGCGCCCACCACCAGGGCGGCGAGTACCGCTCCGTCGATGGTGAAGCCCTCGCCCATCGTCGCCAGCAGCGGTGGCCCGACGAAGTAGGTGCCGAAGGCGAAGACTGCGGTCGCCGCGGCAAGTAGCCCGAGGGGGCGGACGAGGACACGCGGACCACGCGCGAGCCGATCGATGAAATACACCAGGATCGCCGTGTTGAAGAACGTCAGGGGGACGAGCAGGGGGGCGCGCGTCAGCGTGACGGCCAGGATCAGTGTGCCCACCAGGGCCGACGGCTCGTCGTGGAAGGCCCACTTGAGCAGGATGGGGAATCCGACCAGCATGATTGCCATCGCGGTGGATGCGAACATCACGCCGACGCATCGGCGGACGAACTTCCACAGCGGGCTGGCGATTCGCAGTCGGAAGGCCCAGCGGCTGCGCGAGGAGAGGGCCACCAGGATGACCCACATGATCGACCCGCTGACAGTGGCCAGGTAGAGGCCACCCGGACTGGCACCGACCGCGATGACCGTGACAGCCACGAGCAGGCGGACCAGCGCGTCCCCGCCGAGGAGCACACCGTAGAGGGTCCAGCTTCCTGTACCGGACAGGGCGCCGACCATGACCGCCTGCATGGTGGACATGACGGCACCCGTGATCAGGAGCGCGATGGCAGATAGCCCTCCGGAACCTGCCACGACGGGCGCCCACCAGAAGGCGCCGGCCGCCATGATGCCGGCCAGCGCCAGCCCCAGCATGGCGCCGACTGCCGCGGGCCACGTCGCAGGGGATCCGGCGGCCGGGGCAGTCTCCGGCTGGGATCGCAGCGCACGTGTCACCTCGAAGGCCACACCGTTCACGATGGTCGTGAGGGCGAAGAACGCCGCCCAGTAGACAGCGAAGACGTCGTATCGGACCGCCCCCAGCGTCCTGGCCGCCATCAGCAGGATGATGTATCCGGAGACGGCGGAGAAGGCCGTTGCCAGTGCGACTACGGGCACTACGGTCCGGGCCGTTGTCTCCTCCTGCCTCACGACAGTCGACCGACACGTCGTTGCAGTCGCCGAGCGAAGCCGACGGTTCGGGCCATACGGCCCACTGTAGAGGTCGAGCTATGCCGGCATGGGACGCCCTGGACCTCGCCGGACCACCTGAGTCTCACACGATGGCACCGTCAGTGGCTGCGCCGTACGGCAGTGAGGCCCTCCATCCGGATGTCCGGCAGACGCTGATCGTTGGGGGATCCCCATCCGTCGACGTGTGGCGCTTCCTCCCAGTCGGGGATGAGGTCGTCGCGGACGAAGGTGGCCTCCAGGGTGCGGGGAAACCAGTAGCGACCGAAGTTCACGAGTTGGTCGTGGTTGTTGCCATGGAC
>CAIWTL010000159.1 GCA_903915555.1 uncultured Micrococcales bacterium
ATGTCGCGTTGCGGTCGCGGTGCGAGCAAGCCATCGCCGAACGTGGCCTGTCAGCGGCGTACACCAAGCAACTGGATGACGAACTGGCGGTCATCACTTCCGCCGGGTTCTCGTCGTACATGCTGCTGGTCGCGCAGTTGACCGACTGGATGCGCAGTGTCGACATCTTCTTCACCGCCCGTGGATCAGCGTCCGGGTCATTGGTGTGCTGGCTGCTCGGTATCACCGACATCAACCCACTCAAGCCCGTACCGCACGCGTCCTACACGCTGCGGTTCGACCGGTTCTTGTCCGGGGATCGGCTGAAACCACCCGACATCGACCTGGACATCGACCAGGAGCGGCGCGCCGAAGTGCTGACCTGGCTGGGTGAACAGTTCTCCATGATGCACATCGGCCTGTACACCAAGATGGGGCTGAACGCCGACAACAAGGGTTCGCTGCTGGTGCGATGGAAGACCATGGCCCGCAAGACCGGGCTGTGGAATCCCGACGACGCACCACCTGCCGACGAGATCGGCAAGCTGCGTGCCCTCAGCGGATACAAGGCGTTGAGCAACCTCGGAGTACACCCCGCGGGCGTGGTCGTGGTCTCCGACGAGTCCCAACTGGACCGCATTCCCAAGTCCTACGTCACCTCGTCCGACACGTTCGTCACCGCCTTCGACGGCGCAGACATCGAATCGATGGGATACGTCAAGATCGACGTCCTGGGGGTGGCTGCGCTGTCAGCGATCCGCCGGGCGCTGATCTCGGCCGGATTGACGTTGGACGACCTTCCGCTGACCACCTACTCCGATCCTGCGGTGTATCGGCGCATCGCGCGTGGCAACACCCACTCGCTGTTCCAACTCGGCGGGTATGCCGCGCGGCGTGGCTGCCGGGATCTGCGGCCTACGAAGTTCTCCGACCTCGTGGCCGCGATGGCGTTGTTCCGGCCCGCCATGATGGGAGCCAGCCAGGTGGGTGACTTCATCGCCCGCCGCCACGGCGAGGCCGCCGTCCCCACCCGTCACCGGCTGCTGGCCGCGGCCACCGCCGACACCTACGGCGTGATGCTCTACCAAGAGCAGGTTCTACAGGTGCTGCGCGGCATCGGCATGGACGCTGACGCGCTGACCAAGACCCTCAAGGCGATCAAGAGTTCCAACGCCAACACCGCTGCGGCTCGCGATCACATGAACACCATCACCACCAAGGTTGCCGACATGTGCCGCGACGCAGGCATGGACAACCTCGACACCGAATTCTTCCTCGAAGCACTGAAGGGATATTCCGACTATGGGTTCAACCTGTCCCACGCTGTTGCTTACGCGCGGGTGGCTTTCATTACTGCCTGGCTGGCGACACATCACCCGGCTCACTGGTGGGCCGCGGAACTTGCCACCTGCAACGCCGACGACGTCGCACAGTCACGTGCGGCGGCGGTGGCAGCCAAGGTCAGCATCGCCCGACCCCACGTGAACACTTCCGGGATCAGCTGGAAGGCCTCCACCACCGAACCGAACACCATCGTCAGAGGCCTGTCCGACATCAAGGGCCTCGGCGAGAAAGCCGCCACCGATCTAGTAACCGCGCGGCAGACCGGTGGAGAGTTTCGCTCCATCG
>CAIWTL010000160.1 GCA_903915555.1 uncultured Micrococcales bacterium
GCCGTTACGCTGGCAGGACTCCCGGGTCGCGATTCTCGCGTCCGGAAGCGCAGAAACCCTCCTGCCATGGAACGTCCATGGCCGACCAGTCCGAAGGAGGCAGGTGTGAACGCGCGCAATTACGAGGTCATGGTGATCCTCGCTCCCGATCTGGAGGAGCGGACGGTCCAGCCGACGCTCGATACCTTCCTGAACGTGATCCGGCAGGAGAAGGGCGAGGTGACCAACATCGACGTGTGGGGCCGCCGCAGGCTCGCCTACGAGATCGACAAGAACGCCGACGGTATCTACGCGGTCCTCGACGTGAGCTGCACCCCCGACGCCGTCAAGGAACTCGACCGCCAGCTGAACCTCAACGAGGCTGTGCTGCGCACCAAGGTCGTCCGTCCGGAAGCCAAGTAGGAGGTCCCGATATGGCCATGGGAGACACCGCCATCACCGTCGTCGGCAACCTCGTCGCCGACCCCGAGCTGCGGTTCACGCCGTCCGGCGCCGCTGTCGCGTCGTTCCGGATCGCGTCGACACCGCGATTCTTCGACAAGCAGACCAACGAGTGGAAGGACGGCGACTCGCTGTTCCTCACGTGCAACGTCTGGCGCCAGTACGCCGAGAACGTCGCCGAGTCGCTCACGAAGGGCACCCGCGTCATCGTCACGGGCAAACTCAAGCAGCGGTCCTACGAGACCCGCGAAGGTGAGAAGCGCACCGTGTTCGAGGTGGAGGTCGACGATGTCGGCCCCGCGCTGCGCAACGCGACCGCCAAGGTCAACCGGATCTCCCGTGACGGCGGGGGCGGCGGTGGCTACGGCGGTGCATCGGGTGGCGGCAACTTCGGTGGAGGCGGCGGCGGTGCCGCGGCCGACGACCCGTGGGCCACGCCCCCTCCCTCCGAGGCCCCGCCGTTCTGATCGGCATCCCTGACCACTTCCCCCGGGCCCAGCCCGGCATCCGAACCTGAGGAGAAACCATGAGCAAGCGAGAGATCCCGCGCCCCGTGCGCATGAAGCCGTGCCAGTTCTGCATGGAGAAGGTCACCTACATCGACTACAAGGACACCGCCCTGCTGCGGAAGTTCATCTCCGACCGCGGCAAGATCCGCGCCCGTCGCGTGACAGGCAACTGCAACCAGCACCAGCGCGACATCGCCGTGGCCGTCAAGAACGCCCGCGAGATGGCGCTGCTGCCCTACACCTCGACCGCCCGCTGACCGGCTAGGAGACCACGATGAAGTTGATCCTGACCAGCGAGGTCACCGACCTCGGATCCCCCGGCGACATCGTCGAGGTGAAGGACGGCTACGGCCGCAACTACCTCGTGCCGCAGGGCTACGCCATCGCGTGGACCCGGGGTGCGGAGAAGCAGATCGCTCAGATCAAGCGGGCGCGCCAGGTCCGTGAGGTCCGCGACCTCGGGCACGCGCAGGAACTCAAGGCCGAGCTCGAGGCCCTGAGCGTCACCGTCCCCGCGAAGGCCGGTGACACCGGGCAGCTGTTCGGGTCGGTCAGCACGAAGGACATCGCCGCCGCCATCAAGGCCGCTGGTGGCCCGGACGTCGACCGCTCCCGACTGGAACTGGTGGCGCCCATCAAGCACACCGGAGCGCACGACGTCACCGTCAAGCTGCATCCCGATGTGACGGCGACCGTCGCCCTGACAGTCACCGCCTCCTGACCCGGGAAAGCCGACCGCAGATCCGCCCCGTACGGGGCTGACCTGCGGTCAGGTGGGTCGGATCTGGGGTCAGGGGGCTGATCTGATCCGACCGACCGGCACCGGAACTCGTAAGGTGGCCGCATGCGGACGAGTCGCGCCAGCGCTGCGGTGCATCGCCTGAGAGCTCGCTGCCGAACAGTCGAGGCCCTCGTCCTCGTCACTGCCGCGGCTGCAGCTCAGAAATGGGTGCCCATGCCGCGGTGGTCGCCACTTATCGGGCGGCAGGCGCCCGTCCCCGCCCAGTGGCGCGGACAGGCGGTGGAGACGCTTCCCGTTGCAGCCGGAAGCCTCACCGAACGCCGTGTCGCCGGGTCGGTCCGCCGCGCGAGCCAACTGCTGCCCTGGGAGCCCACCTGCCTCGCGCAGGCCACCGCCGGCCAGATCATGCTGCGCCGCCGCGGCGAACCCGGGCGGGTCGTCATCGGCCTGCGCCGCCCCGAGAA
>CAIWTL010000161.1 GCA_903915555.1 uncultured Micrococcales bacterium
GTCGCGATCGGTAACGCCGCGAACGCGGGGCTCCTGGCGGTGCGCATCCTCGCGGTCGGAGACGCCGGGCTGCGACGTCGACTCGACGATCATCGGGCGCAACTCGCCGCGACCGCGCAGGAGAAAGGTCGCCTGCTGCGCGAGGGTCTCGCCTGACCCCGCCGGGTCGGGGTCAGCGGACCCCCACACCCCGGTAGGTCCATCCCGCTCGGCGCCACGACTCCGCATCCAGCACGTTGCGGCCGTCGAAGACCGCGGGACGCGCCACCTGCTCCGCCGTCCGGGTCGGGTCCAGATCGCGGTACTCCTGCCACTCTGTGAGGAGCATCGTCAGGTCGGCGTCGCGCAGGGCCTCGTCGGCCGAGTCCACATAGTTGAGCGTCGGGTAGGCCCGTTGCGCGTTCGCTCCCGCGCGGGGATCGTGGACCACGACCTCGGCGCCCTTCAGATGCAGGGCCGCGGCGATCGACAGGGCGGGGGAGTCCCGGACGTCGTCGCTGTCGGGCTTGAACGCGACCCCGAGGATCGCGATGCGCGCACCCGTCAGCGAACCGTCGAGGAGTTCCGCGGCCATCCGCACCGCGGTATCGCGCTGCTGCAGGTTCAGGCGGTCGACCTCGCGCAGGAAGGCGAGGCTCTCGCCGACGCCCATCTCGTCGGCACGCGCCATGAAGGCCCGGATGTCCTTGGGCAGACAGCCTCCCCCGAACCCGATCCCGGCCCGCAGGAAACGGCGGCCGATCCGCTCGTCGAGGCCGATGGCGTGCGCCAGGGTGGTCACATCGGCCCCCGTCGCATCGCAGATCTCGGACATCGCGTTGATGAAGGAGATCTTGGTGGCGAGGAATGAGTTCGCCGCGACCTTGACGAGCTCCGCGGTCGCGTAGTCGGTCACCAGGAACGGGGTGCCCTGCGAGATCTGGGTGCGGTAGATGTCGGCCACGACCTCGGCGTCGCGGTCGTCGTCCACCCCCACGACGATGCGGTCGGGTCGCAGGGTGTCCTCGACCGCGAATCCCTCCCGGAGGAACTCCGGGTTCCACACCAGCCGGGCCTGCCCGGCGGTGGCCTCGCGCAGCTCGGCCCGCAACCGCTGGGCCGTCCCCACCGGCACGGTGCTCTTCCCGACGACGACGGTGTCGGGGCGCATGCTCTTCGCGAGAGCCTCCACGGCGGCGTCCACCTGGCTCAGATCGGCGGCCGGTGACGCTGATGCCTGTGGCGTGCCGACGCAGACGAAGTGGACGTCGCAATCGGCCACCGCCCCGATGTCCTCGCTGAAGGTCAGACGGCCGGACGCGGTATGGCTCGCGATGAGCTCGGCGAGGCCGGGCTCGTAGAAGGGCACCTCACCGCGCGACAGGGCTTCCACCTTGCGGGGGTCGGCGTCCACCCCCACCACCTCGTGACCCAGCTCTGCCATGGCGGCGGCGTGCGTGGCGCCGAGGTAGCCGGTGCCGATGACGGACAGACGCATCCCATGAGGCTAGACCACCCCTCCGGTCCCCGGACGCGGGACGCACCGCGGGGGCCTACCCTGGAGGGGTTCCCGATCACCGCGAGTGCCGGTGGTCGATCGTCGGGGCGCGTCCGCCGTGCCCCCTGAGGTGGAGGTAGCCGCGTGGATCCCGAGTACGACCTGTTCCGACTCAGCGACGAGCACGAAGCCCTGCGTGAGGCCGTGCGCTCGTTGGCGGAGGACAAGATCGCGCCGCGGGCAGCCGAGATCGACGAGACCGGCGAATTCCCCAAGGACGTCTACGAGGCGCTGGTGGGTGCGGGTTTCCACGCGATCCACATCCCCGAGGCCTATGGCGGAGAGGGGGGTGACCAGATCGCCTCGTGCATCGTGGCCGAGGAGGTCGCGCGTGTCTGTGGATCCAGTTCCCTCATCCCCGCCGTCAACAAGTTGGGCACGACCCCGCTCCTCGTGGGGGGGTCGGAGGAGCTCAAGCAGCGCTACCTGTCCGAGGTGGCGAGCGGTGAGGCCATGTTCTCCTACGCCCTGAGCGAGCGGGAGGCCGGTTCCGACGCAGCGGCCATGAAGACACGTGCGGTCCGGGACGGCGACTCCTGGGTGCTCAACGGCCAGAAGTCCTGGATCACCAACGCCGGCATATCGAAGTACTACACGGTGATGGCGTCGACGGACCCCGAGAAGGGCGCCCGGGGGATCTCGGCGTTCGTCGTGCACCACGATGATCCCGGCTTCTCGCTGGGCACGCCGGAACGCAAACTCGGAATCCACGGTTCCCCCACCCGCGAGATCTTCTTCGAGGACGTCCGCATCCCCGCCGACCGCATGGTCGGTGAGGAAGGAACCGGCTTCGGCACCGCCATGAAGACCCTCGACATCACACGCATCACGATCGGCGCCCAGGCCCTGGGCATGGCTCAGGGTGCGCTCGACGCGGCGGTCGACTACGCCAAGGAGCGCCGGCAGTTCGGCAAGGCCATCGCAGAGTTCCAGGGGCTCCAGTTCATGATCGCCGACATGGCGATGAAGGTCGCCGCTGCGCGGTCCCTCGTCTACCAGGCGGCGGCGAAGTGCGAGCGCATGGAGCCGGACCTGTCGTTCTTCGGGGCGGCGGCCAAGTGCTTCGCGTCGGACACCGCGATGGAGGTCACCACCAATGCCGTGCAGGTCTTCGGAGGCGCGGGCTACGTCCGCGACCATCCGGTCGAGCGCATGATGAGGGACGCCAAGATCACGCAGATCTACGAGGGCACCAACCAGATCCAGCGATTGGTCATGGCGCGATCCCTGCTCCGCGGATGACCGCCGACCCACGGCCGACGTCCTACTCGCGCGTCACCCTCGCCCGGATCATGGATGTCGGGGACGCCAACCTCCTCGGCAATGTCCACGGTGGCGTGATCATGAAGGCCGTCGACGACACCGGCGGCGCCTGCGCTGCCCGGCACTGCCGCGGCCCGGCGGTCACGGCCGCGATGGATGAGATGGTCTTCGAGGAGCCGGTGCGGGTGGGGGACATCCTCACGACACGGGCCATGGTCAACTGGGTCGGCCGGACGTCGCTCGAGGTCGGCGTCCGCGTCACCGCCCAGCGCTGGAACGACGCGGGGGAGGCTGAGCACCGCGTGGCCAGCGCCTACCTCGTCTTCGTGCCCATCGGTCCCGACGAGCGGCCACTGCAGGTGCCGGAGCTCGTCCTGGAGTCCGAGGACGACGAGCGCCGGTGGCGCGAGGCGGAGATCCGGCGACAGCACCGGCTGGCGAAGCGCGACGAGATCAGACAGGGCCGCGCCGCGCGCTGACCTAACCCGCCGGGACGGCCGGTATGTCGCAGATGTCGTCCTTCGCCGAACGCACGGTGTTGTCCATGCCGGTATTGGCCGACCGGACGGGCACGAGACCCGAGTAGTCGGCGCCGATCGCGACCTCGAAGACTCCGCCGAGCCCGGGCACCTCGACGAAGTGCGCCCCTGGGAGCGACGCCTTCAGGGTCGCCGCCGACTTGGGATAGGCCGGGTCGAAGCGCACGGTGGTGGTGGGTGGGGTCTCGCCCGCCGCTGTCAGTGGTGTCACCTGGTAACCGGCGGACTGGAGATCGGTCACCGCCTGCTGCCCGTAGGGCCCCGTCGGGGTGACCGACAGGGCGACCTCGCCGGGAGCCACCTCGACGGCCACGGCCTTCGGCGCCGGGGGCAGCGGGCGATCGTCCGCCAATGCGGCGAACATCGCATCCGCGGCAGCCGTGTTCCACAGCACTGTGCTCTCGCCCTCGTGCATGTGGTTGCCGTCGCTGACCGGGACCGTCGTGAACACGACCTTCCCGAGGTCCACATCGCCGGCCCGCCCCGCGAGGGCGGCGATCGCGTCACGGGTCAGGCGCTCATCGGTCGTGACGCTGCTGACTCCGGCGTCCACGAGTCCGTTGAGGGCGACCGGATTCAGCAGCGTGCCGGCACTGAAGACCTTCTGCAGCATGGCCGCCATGAACTTCTGCTGACGTGCGGACCGTCCGAAGTCGTTGTCGATGTAGCGCGCCCGGACATAGGCCAGGGCCTGCGGGCCGTCGATCGTCTGGCGGCCGGCCGGGAGGTCGAGACCGGAGAGGGTGTCCTGCAACGGCGTGGGCAGGCAGACCTCGACACCCCCGACGGCATCCACCATGCGCAGGAACCCGGCGAAGTCGATCTCGACGTAGTGGTCGATCGTGAGACCCGTCGCCTGCTCGACGGTCTGCACGGTGACAGCGGGACCGCCGGAGGAGAACGCGGAGTTGATCTTGCCCTGATGCTCCGGAACGGCCTGCCCCTCCGGCCCGGTGTGGGCCGGGATCGTGACCAGCGAGTCCCGCGGGATGCTGATGACGCTCACGTCACCCAGGTCCGATCCCAGATGGACCAGCAGCATGGTGTCGGTGTGCCGACCGAAGTCGTCGTAGCCGGCGCTGAGGCGACGCCGTTCTCGACCGGACAGCCCGGAGCGGTCGTCCGATCCCACCACCAGGATGTTCGTGGGGCCACCGGTCCACACGGATGAACCGCCGAGGCCACCGAACACGTCCACCGTGCTCAGCCCAGAGAGGTAGCGCTCACTCGCGGCCCACCCGGTCACGCTGACTGTCAGCAGAAGAGCCGAGAAGACGGCGACAGCGGCCCGGCCGATGCGCGACACCCGGTCCCCTTCCTCGACGAGGACGCCCCCCGCGGGGCGCCGACACGTGAGCCTAAGCGACGGTCCTCGTCCTGCCGTGTAGCGGTCGTCCGCGTGCCGCCCGGTGCTAGATTCAGCGTGGATCCGGGCTCGGCCCGACAGCGGCGAGGAGGGCTGATGGCTCTCGTGAGCGTCGTGACCGCGACCTACGCGGGCGATGACCCGGCCCATCTGGCGGAGGCGCTCGACAGCGTCGCGGCCCAGACACACCGGCCGCTGCAACTCCTCGTCGCCGCCGACGGCGATCTCACCCCCGCCGCGGAGCGTCTCCTCGCCGACCGCTGCTCCCGGCACGCGTGGATCGAGGTCCACCGCCTCGCCGGCCCGGCGGGCCCCGCGGCGGCCCGCAACGCCGTGCTCCCGTTGTGTCGGGGCGAGTTCGTGGCGGTCCTCGACGCAGACGATGCCATGCAGCCCGACCGCCTCGAGGTACAGCTCGATTTCCTGGCGCAGCATCCCGAGGTGGACCTCGTGGCCTCGTGGCTCGCGGTCACCGACGACCGGGGGAGCGCACTCGAGACGCGGCGGTTCCCCGAGTCCTGGCAGGACGTCCGCGCCCGCTCGGCATTCTTCTGTCCCACGGCCAACACCGCGATGCTCATGCGGTCCCGCGTGCTGCCGATGTTCCGTTACCCCACCGACCTGCGGGTGGGCGAGGACTACCGACTGTGGGTCTCGCTCATGCGGGCCGGCGCCCGGATCGCCAACGTCCCGCGACCTCTCACGCGGTATCGCACCGGTCCCGGTTACTTCGAACGGCGCCGTGGGTACCGGTATGCGGTCAGCGACCTCGTGACCAAGATCCTGGCATTGCCGCTCGCCCCGTGGTGGCAGGCTCCCGTGGTGCTCGTGATCGCCGGCGCCACGTTCGTCGTCCGACTGCTCCCGGCCTCGTGGTTCCGCGGCGCGTACGCCGCGTTCGAGAGGGTGACGCGCGGATGAAGGTCGTCATCCTCGCGCCCGTCCATCGGTACGACGACATCCGCGTGTTCCGCAAGGAGGCGGTGACACTCGCGGCGGCGGGCAACGAGGTCGTCCTGTACGCGCGCACCCCGGACGGGCAACCGCTCGTGCGGGACGGTGTGACGGTGCGTCCGGTCCGGTACAAGGGGCGGCTGGGACGCTTCCTCCGCCTGCCGGTCGTCGGGCACCGAGCATGGCGCGAAGGTGGCGACGTCTTCCATCTGCACAACCCCGACACCATCCCCCTGGCGCTGGCACTCAAGGCCCGACGGCAACGGGTCATCTACGACACCCATGAGGACTTCCGCACCGAGATCCTCCTGCGGACCTGGTTGCCCGGTGTACTGCGGCTTCCGGCCGCCGCGGCGGTGGCCGCGGCGGAGTCCGTCGTGAGCCGTGTCGTCGACGCCGTCATCGTGACCCAGGAGCAACTGGTGGACCGACTGCCCGGCGCGGTCGTGATCGGGAATCCTCCCATCGTCGACCGGGCGGCCGCGGAACAGGCTGCGACGGTCCGGGAGCACCGGCACCGCGCTGAGGTGGTGCTGGGTTACGTGGGGGGCATCAGTCGTGACCGGGGGCTCGACCGGATGCTCGCGCTCGTGGGGGCGCTGGTCGAGAAGTTGCCCGCCCGGCTGCTGCTCATCGGTCCGGCCGTCAACGACGACGCGCTCGAGCGTGCCCGCGCCACCCCCGAGTGGCAGTACGTCGACTACCGCGGGGAACTGCCGCAGGAGGAGGCCCTGGCCGCTCTCGACGACGCCGACGTGGGGCTGATCCTGTTCGAGGACACGGCCAGCCACCGGCACATCGATCCGAACAAGATCTACGAATACCTCATGCGTGCCCTTCCGTTCGTCGCCACCGACTTCCCGTCGTGGCGGGAGCGGTTCGGGGGCGACCGCGTGGGGGTGTTCGTCCCGGCCGACGAGGAGGCCCCGGGGATCGCTGAACGGGTTGCGTCGTTCGTCTCGGACCGGGCGTCGCTGCTGCGTGCCGGGCGGGCGGGAGCCGAGTTCGTGTGGCGCAACTACTCGTGGCAGGAGGACGGTGCTCCGGTGCTCCTGGCGCTCTACGAGCGGGTCATGCAGCGCTGATCAACTGGCGCAGACGACCTCGTCGGCCTGGGTGGGGCTCGCGGTGTCGTTGCCGGTGGGCTTCTTCTTGGCGACCGTGATGTCGCCGCGGATCCCGGAGTAATCGGAGCCGACCTCCAGAGTCAGCGCCCAC
>CAIWTL010000162.1 GCA_903915555.1 uncultured Micrococcales bacterium
AACGTTGATGTAGAGCCGGACGGCCTCCGCGCGCTGGCTGAGATCGGTGCGGTCGGCGATCCCGAGTGATCGGTAGATACCGCTGATCAGTTGCTCCACCGCCGACTTGCTCGTCCCCCGACGCTGGGCGATCACCTCGTTGGAGTACCCCTGCGCCATCGCATGCAACACCGACAACTGTGCCCGGGTCAGCCCGGTGAACGGGCGAGCGCTGCGGTCGTCCTGGCGGAGGACGACCGATCGATCCAACACGGAGTCGATGACATCGAGCAGCATCGCCGTATCACCGATGTTGTCCTTGCGGACGAAACCCGAGCCGGGCGGGATATCGCCGAAACCGGCGGCCGCGAGGTCGGGCAGATTGGTGATGAGTACGAGCGCGATCCACGGGTTCCGCTCGTGGAGTGCGTACGCCAGATCGACCCCCGTCGACCCCTCCCCCAACATCACATCGATCAGCGCGAGGTCGGGGTCGAACGAGTCCGCGAGTTCGCGGCCCTCTGCGGCATCGTGGCCCACCGCGACGTGGAAGCCCAAGTCCGTGAGCACCTGTCTGAGCAGGGCTGCCAGGAGCGGCTCGTCTTCGACCACGAGCAGTCGTCGACGCCGGCCCGGGCCGGGATCGACACCGGTCACTCGTGCCGAACGGGGCATGGTCATCGCCACCTCCGAAATCACCGTGCCGACTGCCGCGACCCTCGGCCGTCGGGGTAGCGGGGCCATGGCCCTGCCGTTGCTCCCTGTCATGCTCGCAGCCCGCACGCGGGCCTGCCGACCTGTTCCGGCGTCAGGTCCGGAACTGTGCCGGCCCGAGCGTGTCCCACCGTGGCCCCACTTCGATCCGGGTCGGCGCGGGAGGGATCGGCGGCGTGACCACGATGGGGACTGCGGCGGTCAGCATGCACCCCTGATCGGTGGCCACGCGGCTCCAGTGTGAGGTCAGCTCGTCGAGGATCTCCGTGCCCAGCCCGACCGCGCCGGGGGTCCGGCCGGGCTCACCGAGCGTGCCGCGACCGTTGTCGCGAACGATCACCTCGAGGGTCGGGTCCGCGACCGCGGCCATCGCGACACTCACCGCGACGACATCGGCGCCCCCGTGGCGGACGGCATTGGCGCAGGCCTCATGGATGATCTCCTTGACGGCCTGTGCGGTCTCCGGGCGGCGTCGCAACTCCTCGGTCGCCCGGGTGCCTGCCGTGAAGTCGATCCGGCAGATCCCCCGCCAGGTCCGCTGCAGTCGGAGCACCGCGTCGTGGATCTGCTCGTCTGAGGCGGCCGGGGCCCCCAGCCCGTCGATGGACTGCAGGATCTGGGCCTGCAACTGCGGGAAGTCGAGATCCTCCGGGTCTCCGGCTGCGGCCGCCAGGTCCAGCCGGATCGCAGCCGCGGTGATGGTGGACTGCAGCGGTCCGTGTACTGCCTTGGCGAGCGCGCGCCGCCGCGCCCACTGGACCTCCCGCACTCGCGCCATGTCCGCCCTGACCGCGTCACCGGTGGCTGCCAGCTCGCGTTGCACCTGCTCCTGGCGCCGCAGCAGCGCGGCCGCCAGGTTGGCGGCCCAGGCGATGCAGGGAACCATCACCACCGATCCGAGCATCATGGCCCAGGGCAGATCCGTGCGGAAGGTGAGCGGCAGCAGCATGACCTCGGCAGCGACGACGGCGATGAGCAGGAGGCCCACATTGCTTCGGGCCCGGGCGGCCGGAGACATCCCGACACACCATCTGGCCTGTGCCGAGTTCGCCAGCCATAGCGCGAACCACACGGCAAGGCCGTTCAACAGCGCCAGCACCAGGCCGGGACCACTGCCATACAGGGGGGCGGTGGACGCGATCCCGAGGTAGGCCGCCCCCAGACCCGTCGCGACGGGGAACAGCGCGAAGCGGGCGGTGGCACGGCGCATGGTCGCGCGCCAGTCGACCGTTGGGACCGCGATCTCGGACGGCGTGGGCTGCCTGATCGGGACCCTGGTGGCCAGTTCGTGACTGATGGGTCGGACCACCCCCTCGACGGCAGCGCGCAGGGCGTCGCCCGCGCGCGCGTCGGGCCCCACCTCCAGATCGCGGAACGTGCGCGTCAGGCTGGCCCGGATCTCCTGAACGGTCTCTCTGTTGGCCAGTTCGATGTTCCTGATGGCGTCGACACGCAGATCCTCGAGCCGTCGCTGGTCCACGGCCAGGGCGGCGCGCTGTTCGCTGTCCCGCCTCACGAGTCCGACCACGACGGCCGTGAAGGTCAGGGCGATGGCCACCGTGGCGGCCGAGGTGAGCATCCGCCCGGGCAACGGTTGCAGCGTGGGAGTGCCGAGTTGGGCGCCGACCCAGCCCGCCAACGCGGCACGACCCGCCCCGGCGGCGGCGAAGATGACGAACGTGAGACCCCATCGTCCCCTCATCGAGGGACGCCGCAGCACCGGACGGGCAACCACGATGAGCACGGCCCACATGGCCAGTTGCGCGACGAGGATGATCGCGATGCGCGCGACCACCTGGTGGTTGCCCTGCAGCAGGACGCGGATACCCAGGAGTTGCAGCAGTACGGCCAGGACCGTGGTCACCCACCACCCGGGCCAACTGATGGCGTCGGCGCCGGACATCGACCGCAACCGTCGTCGCCAGCCGACCACGTCGGCGGCCGAGGCGCCGCCTGACGTCAGTGGGGGTGCTGCGCTGTCGGACATCGGGGCACCCCTTCTGTGAAGGTGCGGAATGGCACCCGCCCAGAATACGTGGGCGGTGCCCTCGGAGCCGCGCCTCGGGCCTACTTCTGGGGCAGGCTCCAGCTTCTCGCCGATTCTCCCGCGGGAAGACAGGATTCTTGCGGACATCTTGAGGTTGCGGCCGAGGCGGACATGCATACTCGTAAGGCCGGGCGAGTCCGCCCGGAGACTTCTTGATCGTCGGAGGGTGGGTCCATGAGTGTCGTGCGGCGGTCGTTGGCGCTGGGTGCGTCGTTGGCGGTGATGGTTGCCTCGCTGCAGGGTGTCGCGCAGGCGGGGCAGTCGGCGCGGGATTCGGCGACCGCCGACCGGGCTGCTGCTGGGCGGGCGGCTGCGGCGGCACCGCTGTCGGTGTCGGGTC
>CAIWTL010000163.1 GCA_903915555.1 uncultured Micrococcales bacterium
CGGTCCCGTCGCCCGGGCTCGCCGGGTTCTACGGCCAGCAGTTGGAGTGGCGGCCGTGTGAAGGGTCCTTCGAGTGCGCGGAACTGGTGGTGCCCCGCGACTACGACCGGCCCGACGAGGGCGAGACCGAGATCGCGCTGCTCCGCGTGCCGGGCGAGAAGCCGTTGGGTCCGCTCGTGGTCAACCCGGGAGGCCCCGGTGGCTCGGGGGTCGAGTGGGCCATGTTCGCCGATCAGATCCTCGCGGCCGACGTGTCCGGGGCCTATCAGGTGGTCGGGTTCGATCCGCGCGGGGTGGGGGGCAGCACAGGGGTGGACTGCGTGAGTGACCGGCAGTTGGACCGCTGGATCGCCCAGGACGGGGATCCCCGCACCCGCGCGGAGGAGGAGGCCCTGCTCACGGCCGCCCAGCGCTTCGCGAAGCGCTGTGGCCGCACCAACGGGGACTGGCTCGCCCACATCGGCACGGAGTCCGTCGTCGCCGATCTCGACATCCTGCGCTCCGCCCTCGGCGCGCAGCGTCTCAACTACCTCGGCTTCTCCTACGGCACGACGATCGGGGCCCTGTACGCCGACCGTTTCGGTCCCACGACCGGGCGCATGGTCCTCGATGGGGCCCTCCCGCCCCAACTCACCGGTGACGAGGTGGGCCTGGGGCAGGCGCGGGGTTTCGAGGACGCGCTGCGCCGCTACGTCGAGGACTGTCAGCGGGCCGATGACTGCCCGGTCGCGGGGGGAGACGTCGATGCGGGAGTCGCGCGGATCCAGCGCTTCCTCGCGGATCTCCAGGACGCTCCACTGCCGACCGAATCGGGACGCGACCTCAACCAGGCGCTGGCGGCCGGATCCATCCTTTACCACCTCTATTTCCCCAGCATGGGGGACTGGGATTCGTTGTCGGAGGGCCTGCGGGACGCCTTCTCCGGGGACGGCACGACATTGCTCGACTTCTACGACACGCGGCTGGAGCGGCAGGCAGGCGGGCGCTACCGCAACAACTACCAGGAGGCCTTCTTCGCGGTGTCCTGCATCGACCGCGGTGAGCGGGCCACGGCGGACGAGTTGCGGGCCCGGGCCGACGCGTGGGCTCAAGAAGCGCCCACGTTCGGCCGATACCTGGCGTGGTCGGAAGCCGCGTGCATCGGCTGGCCGGAGGAGCCCGAGGGGGGGCCGCGTCAGGTGACGGGGTCGGAGGCCGGGCCCGTCCTGGTCGTCGGGACGCGCCATGACCCGGCCACCCCGCTGCAGTGGGCGCAGTTGCTGGTTGATCGTATGGCCGACGCCCACCTGGTGATCTGGGAGTCCGATGGGCACACGGCCTTTGGCAATGGTTCCGGCTGCGTCGATGACGCGGTCGGCGCCTACCTGCTCGACGGAACGCTGCCTGCCGAGGACCCCCTCGTCTGTTCGTGACCGCGACGGTGTGTCGCATCAGGGATTGATCAGGAGCCGGGTATTTTGTGAACTTCGTCGCCGTCGTGCGTGGATCGCACCTAGGATGGGACGGTCATGACGAGCTTCCCCCGCGCCCTTGTCGGCGTCCTCATCCTGGCTCTGTCGTCCACGGCTGCGGCGACGGGCGCCAACGCCTCGCCCATGCCCGCCGAGGACCCGGTCCCGTCGGAGAGCCCCGTCGCCGACCCGCTCGCCGCCCAGATCGCTGACACCACCGGGGAGTTGCAGACCGACCTGACTGAGATGCGCGCCCAGCAGGATGAGGCGCAGGCCCGTTACGAGGAGGCCCGCGCCAAGGCGCTGCGTCTGCAGCGGATCGTCGCGGAGAACCAGGCGGCCGCTGACCAGGCCCGTCTCGTCGTCGGGCAGTACGCCCGGTCGATCTACATGAACGGGTCGACCGACCTCAGTGTCCTGGCGTCCATGATCGACACCCAGAATCCCAGCGACCTGATGGACCGGGCCGACGAGGCCCTGCGGGTGGGCGACCGCAAGGACGACCAGTTCGACGACGCGGTGCGTCTGCTGAAGCGCACCCAGGAGGTCTCAGAGCAGGCGGAGTCCGCGCGTATGGCCGCGGAAGCGAGCCTCCAATCCATCGAGAACCAGGTCGTCGGACTCCAGCGTCAACTCGCCGACGTCGCCACGAAGTGGGCCGATCACCTGGCCGGCGGCAGCGGCTTCCTGGACGCCGACCAGGCGAAGGCCAACAGCGAGGCCGCTGCGCAGTGGGCCGAGTACCTCGGGCGACTGGCCGACCTGCGCGCCCCCACCGCCTCCGTTCAGGAGGTCCTCAGCGGCAAGGTCCCGGCGGGGCTGTCGGTGGGCAAGGCCAATCCCGGGATCGCGACGTTCAAGGCCGACGGTGAGACCCTCACCGTGCTGCCGGACCGGGTCATGGCGACCGTCACCTATGCCGTGTCCACGCTCGGGACTCCCTACAAGTGGCGCACCAGCACCGGGACCGAGATGGACTGCTCGTCGCTGGTCGACCGTGCCTGGAACGTCCCCTCCATTCCCAAGGGGGACCGCACCGACGAGCGCGACCTCGTCGAGGGTGGCGTGGCAGGGCTCGCGGGTGACATCCAGTTGATCCCCACCAAGCGGATGTCGATGGGCGACGTGGTGTTCCTGACCGATGCCGGGCGTGGCGTGCACCACGCAGGCATCGTCCTGGACGACGACACGATGATCGCCGCGGACGCCAAGACCGGGGCGGTCAACGCCGTCCCGATCCCCGAGGACCGCATCTGGCAGGTCGGTCGGTTGTCCCTCAAGCCGTCCAAGCGTGGGAACTTCGTGCCCAAGGCGAGCAAGAAGCCGTTCCAGTGCGGCGCCGACCCGGCGGCCTTCATCATGATGCCGGACGGCAAGGTCCTCGCCGACACCAAGTTGTGCCCGGCCAAGCCCGAGGTCTTCGCCGAGGCCCACATGCAGGCCCCCGCCATCATCGGCGGCCGATGCGCCGCGACCCTCTGGCCCGC
>CAIWTL010000164.1 GCA_903915555.1 uncultured Micrococcales bacterium
CAGACGTGTGCCCTGCTCCTCGCCGGGCATGCGCGGACACCCGAGGTCCAGCGGTGGATCGACGACGGATGGCTGCAGGACATCTCGGACACCGGTGAGCTGCGCCGGCATCGCCCGGCCACCTTCTCCACGGTGGATCGGGTCCGCTCACCCTTCGACCCGGCACGACGCCTGCCCGCCTCGATGGTGGCGGCCCTGCGCGAAGGCCTGACCACGGGACCGGTTCTCGTGCAGGTGGCCCGCACGGGTTACGTGCCGCTCACGGCGTGCGCGCAGTGCAGGGAACTCGCCGAATGCATCCGATGCGGCGGCCCCCTGTCGCTGGGGGACCGGGCGGAGACGGTCTGTCGCCGGTGCGAGAACCGCGATCCCTTCCGATGTCCCCACTGCGGCAACACCCGGCTGCGCGCCGTGCGGCTGGGGGCCCGGCGCACCTCGGAGGAACTGGGGCGGATGTTCCCGGGTGTCCGGATCGTGCAGAGCACCGGCGAGCATCCGGTGGACCGGGTGGCCGATGACCCGGTCATCGTCGTCTCCACCCCCGGTGTCGAACCGATGGCGCAGTACGCGGCCGCCGCGTTCCCGGACGCGCAGGAGGACCTGTGGCGGATGGGCGTCCAAGCCCGTGAAGATGCGGCCCGGCGCTGGTTCAACGCCGCTGCGATGGTGTCCCCGGGCGGTCCGGTGGCCTTGGCGGCGGACCCTGCGGATGATGTCGTGCAGGCGCTCATCCGTTGGGATCCCGGACACGCAGCGCGTTCGGAACTGGAGCGTCGGCGGGAGGCCGGACTGCCGCCGGCCCGGCAGATCGCGCAGGTCGACGGCCGATCGGAGGATCTCGCCGATCTCCAGCACCTGCTGGGCGGTGACGGGCCCGTGGAGATCCTCGGGCCCCGCCCCCTCGGTCCGACCACGTCACGGCTGCTGATCGGTGCTCCCGACTTCGCTGCGCTGCGCGATCGGATCCGGCAGTGGGTGCTCGCGCGGGCCGCAGCCCACCGCGGCTCACCGGTGCGCGTCCAGATCGACCCATCCAACCTCGACTGAGTCCGCGGCGGAGCCGCGATCCGCTGCCCGAGGCTAGGCTGCGTGCGAGGAGGTGCGGGATGACGATCAGGCCGATCCGGTTGTTCGGTGACCCGGCCCTGCGCACCCCCGCCCGACCGGTCACGACGTTCGACAAGGAGCTGCGGCGCCTCGTCGCCGATCTGACCGAGACGATGCACGCCGCACCCGGGTCGGGCCTGGCGGCCCCCCAACTGGGGGTGGGCCTACGGGTGTTCACGTTCCACGCCGACGGAGAGACAGGTCACCTCGTCAATCCGGACCTCGATCTGTCCGACGAGATGCAGGAGGGCCCTGAAGGATGTCTGTCGCTGCCCGGCATCTCCGCGCAGACCCCGCGCGCCCACGGCGTGGTGGCCAAGGGGTGGAACATGTACGGGGACCCGGTGACCCTCGAAGGAACCCTGCTCAAGGCGAGGGCGATCCAGCACGAGACCGACCACCTCGACGGCATCCTGTTCATCGACCGGCTCGACACCAGGGCGCGCCGGGAGGCCCTGCGGGAGATCCGCCGCGCCGAGTGGTTCGGGCAGGACACCGTGGAGGTCCGGCTCAGTCCCCACCCCCTCGACGGAAGACGGGCCTGACCCATGCGGCTCGTCTTCGCCGGTACCCCTGAGGTGGCACTGCCGTCGCTGGCCCGACTCGTGAGTTCCCGGCACGAGGTCGTGGCGGTGCTCACCCGGCCCGACTCGCGCGTCGGTCGTGGGCGACGGGTGTCGAGGTCGCCGGTCGCGACGTTCGCCGACGAGGCGGGCATCCCCGTTCTGCAGTTCCCGACACTCCGCGACGGCACGGCCGTCTCCGACCTGGCGGACCTACGGCCCGACGTGTGCCCCGTCGTGGCCTACGGCGCCCTCGTCCCCGCTCCGTGCCTCGCCGTACCCACCCACGGCTGGGTCAATCTGCACTTCTCGCTGCTGCCGGCATGGCGGGGGGCGGCGCCCGTCCAACACGCCATCTGGCACGGGGACGACCTCACGGGAGCCACGACCTTCCTCCTCGAGGAGGGGCTCGACACAGGCCCGGTCCTGGGCACCATGACCGAACCCATCCACCCCACGGACACCGCCGGTGAACTGCTGGGACGGCTGTCCCGCTCGGGAGCGGAGTTGCTGATGGCGACCATCGACGCCATCGACAGTGGAGCGGCAGCACCGGTGCCCCAACCCGCCGAGGGGGTGTCGTTCGCACCCAAGATCACCTCGGATGACGCACGGGTGAGGTGGGACCAGCCGGCGCTGGCCGTCGACCGGCAGATCCGGGCCTGCACGCCCGCGCCCGGTGCGTGGAGCACCTTCCGGGATCTGCGTGTCAAGCTGGGCCCGGTCTCGGTTCCGCGGCCCGATGGCACAGATGGTCCTCCGCCCGCCCCCGGTGCCCTGGTGCCCGGTGGCCGCGACCGATGGCTGGTGGGGACCGGCAGCGGCGCGGTGGTGCTCGGGCAGGTCCAACCCCCCGGGAAGCGGATGATGCCCGTGGCGGACTGGCTGCGCGGCCTGCGGCCGTCCGACGGTGAGATGTTCCTGTGACGCCACCCTCCCGCTCCGGGGGCGCCTCGACCGCCCGCTCCCTCGCGCTCGACGTCCTCGTGGACGTGGCCGTCGACGACGCCTACGGCAATCTGGCCCTCGCCCGGCGACTGTCGCGTGCCGGCATGGACCGGCGGGAATCCGCCCTCGCCACGGAACTGGTCTTCGGGACCCTACGGCTGCAGGGGCGCTATGACGCAGTCCTGGCCGACTGCGCCTCCCGTCCGCTGGACCGCGTCGACCCGGTGGTCCTGCAGTCGCTGCGGATGGGATGCCACCAGGTGCTGTCCATGGCCGTACCCGATTACGCGGCTGTATCGCAGACGGTCGACCTCGTCCGGGATCGCCGGGGCCAGGGCGCGGCGAAGTTCGCCAACGCCGTTCTGCGCGGCGTCACCCGGCGTGACTGGCAGCAGTGGCGTGATGTCGTCGTGCCACCGGGAGGCGGCGAGGCGTCGCTCGCCGTCGAGTGGTCCCACCCGGAGTGGATCATCCGCGCCTTCACCGACGTCCTCGCCCGCCAGGACGCCCGCGCGGACCTCGAGCCGCTGCTGATCACCAACGACGAACCCGGCCCGGTCACCCTGGTCGCGAGGCCCGGGCGGTGCTCCCGATCCGACCTCATCGACGAGACCGAGGGAGCTCCGGGCCTGTGGTCACCGTGGGCGGTCCGGGTGGGCGGTGACCCGGGACGATTCCCGGCGGTGCGATCCGGGGTCGCGGGCGTGCAGGACGAGGGCAGTCAGCTGATGGCGCTGGCGTTCACCCGCCTGGACACCCCGCCGGGTGGGTGGCTCGACATGTGCGCGGGACCCGGTGGGAAGACGGCGGACCTGGCTGGTCCCGCCGCGGCCGCCGGTGCGGATCTCACCGCCGTCGAGCAGCATCCCCATCGGGCCGACCTCGTGCGGGCCGCCGTCGCAGGCGGTCCACCGGTGCGGGTCGTGACCGGCGATGCGCTCGACGTACCGCTCGAGCCCATGGCCCGCATCCTGCTGGACGCCCCGTGCACGGGGTTGGGGGCGCTACGGCGCCGTCCCGAACTGCGGTGGCGCCGGACGCCCGGCGATCTGCCACGCCTGCGGGCTGCGCAGGTGGCGCTGCTCGACCGTGCGATCGATCTCCTCCTGCCGGGCGGCTGCGTCGCCTACGTCACGTGCTCCCCCCACCTGGGGGAGACGTCCGACATCGTGGCCGGCGTCGTGCGGCGCCGTGACGATGTGCGCGTCGAGCCCGCCGGTGAACTGCTCCCCGAGGTGCCCGATGCGGCAGTCGGCGACCATGTCCGCCTGTGGCCGCAGCGCCATGACACGGACGGCATGTTCCTGGCGGTCCTGCGCCGCCTGCCGGGGTCCGCTGCCTGACGCCCCGACCCGGCCGACCGCCAAGCGCTAGCCTGACCGTGTGGCGCCCCAGATCTCACCCAGCATCCTGTCCAGCGACTTCGCAGCCCTCGGCGCGGAGTGCGACAGCGTCCCCTCCGCCGACTGGCTGCACGTCGATGTCATGGACAACCATTTCGTGCCGAACCTGACCCTCGGACTCCCCGTCGTCGAGTCGCTTCTCAGGCACGTGTCCACGCCGATCGACTGCCACCTGATGATCGAGGACCCGGACCGCTGGGCCCCCGCCTACGCGGAAGCCGGGGCAGGGTCGGTCACGTTCCACGTCGAGGCCGCGCACGCGCCCATCCGCCTCGCCCGCGAGATCCGCAACCAGGGCGCCCGCGCCGGGATGGCGCTCAAACCGGCGACACCCGTGGAGCCCTACGCCGACATGTTGCCCGAACTGGACATGCTGCTCGTGATGACCGTCGAGCCCGGGTTCGGGGGTCAGAAGTTCCTCGACATCGTCGTCCCGAAGATCCGCCGGGCGCGGGAACTCATCGCCGGCAGCGGAGGCGAGGTGTGGCTCCAGGTGGACGGCGGGGTGGACGTCCGTACCATCGGCATCTGCGCCGAGGCCGGAGCCGACGTCTTCGTCGCGGGAAGTGCCGTGTTCGGCGCGGCGGACCCCGACCGCATGGTGCGCGAACTGCGTGGGATCGCCGAGGAGGCGAGCGCCTGATGCCCATCGACGACGATGCCCTCACATCGGCCATGCGCCAGGCGATCTCGCTGGCAGCCGCATCGCCCGATCCGAAGCCCAATCCCCGCGTCGGCTGCGTGCTCGTGGCCCCGGACGGCTCGGTGATCTCGACCGGGGCCCACGAGAGCGCGGGCTCCCCCCATGCGGAGATCATCGCCCTCACCGTCGCGGGTGACCGGGCCCGGGGCGCGACCGCGGTGGTGACCCTCGA
>CAIWTL010000165.1 GCA_903915555.1 uncultured Micrococcales bacterium
CCCGCCGTCCTGCTCGCCAGTGTGGGCTGCTTCCTGCTGAAGCTCACCGGTTACGTGATCCCGCGCCGACTGCTCGACGATCCCCGCGTGTCCCGGGTCACGACACTCATCCCCGTCGCGATGCTGGCGTCGCTGGTGGTCGTCCAGACGGTCGGAGCGGGCCAGGCCGTGGTCATCGATGCACGTGTCGCGGGAGTGGCCGTGGCGACGGTGGCGCTGCTCCTTCGTGCCCCGTTCCTCCTGGTGGTCGTGCTGGCGGGCGTGAGCGCGGCCGCCCTGCGGGCCACCGGGTGGGCCGCCTGACGGACCCGTCACCGGTGTCGAGCAGCCGCGGGTGTCGGCGTCGTCAGGGGTCGACGGTGAGTGTGACCGGCATACCCGGGTCGGCCCCGAACCGCGCGTCGCTGGGCGGTAGTCCGCGGGCCACCACGAGCGACCCGAGGGCGGCGACCATGGCGCCGTTGTCGGTGCACAGGTCCGGCGGCGGGATGCGCAGCCGGATCCCCCGGTCGGCGCACCGTTCCTCCGCCAGCTGCCGCAGCCTGCTGTTGGCCGCGACCCCGCCCCCGATCACCAACGTGTCCGCCCCGACCTCGCGGCAGGCGGCGACGGCCTTGGCCACGAGGACGTCGGCCACGGCCTCCTGGAACGAGGCCGCCACGTCGGCCAGGGGAACCGGCCGGCCGTCCGCGCGGGCCTGCTCGACCCAACGCGCCACGGCGGTCTTCAACCCGCTGAACGAGAAGTCGAAGCGGTGGGCCGCCTGATCCTTGGGCGCCGTCAGGCCGCGGGGGAACCGGATGGCCGCGGGGTCCCCGTCCGCCGCTGCCGCGTCGAGCGGCGGACCGCCGGGGAACGGCAGTCCGAGGAGTCGCGCCACCTTGTCGTAGGCCTCCCCGGCCGCATCGTCGATCGTGGAACCCATCGGTCGGATGTCATCGACGACGTCACGCACGTGCAGCAGGGAACTGTGACCCCCCGAGACGAGGAGGGCGACGCTGTTCGGCGGCAGCGGTCCGGAGACGAGGGTGTCGACCGCGACGTGGGCCGACAGGTGGTTGACGCCGTAGAGGGGCTTGTCGAGGGCGAGTGCCAGGCCCTTGGCCGCGGCCACCCCGACCAGCAGCGCGCCGGCCAGGCCGGGTCCGGATGTGACGGCGACGGCATCGATGTCCGACAGCGCCAGACCGGACGAGCGGCACGCGTCCTTCACGGTGGGCAGCATCTCGGCGAGGTGCGCCCGGCTGGCGATCTCCGGCACGATCCCGCCGTAGCGGGCGTGTTCGTCCGCGCTGCTCGCGAGCGTGTTGGCGAGCAGTCGGCCACCGGCCACGATGCCGACACCGGTCTCGTCGCAGGAGGTCTCGATGCCGAGGACGACGGGTTCATCCGACACGGACGGCCTCCGAGAGATCCGGTACCTCGTGCTTGCGCAGGCGCATGGTGATCGCGTCGGCCCCATCGGGGTAGTACCGGGGACGGCGTCCCATGCGGACGAACCCGCAGGCTCCGTAGAGTGCGAGCGCCGCGTCATTGTCGGAGCGCACCTCCAGGAACAGTCGCGTGCAGCCCCGGGCCCAGGCGGCGTCGACGGCAGCGGCCAGCAGCGCCCGTCCCCAGCCGTTGCCCTGCCGCAAGGGGGTGACCGCGATCGTCTGGACATCGGCGTCGGGGGCGTTCAGGTACAGACCCACGTAGCCGATCACCTGGCCGGACTCCTCCGCGACGGCGTACCAACGCGTGGCGGGAATCCGTTCGAATTCGTCTCGGAACTGCTCCTCGGACCACGCGGAGCCCGGGAAGTCCGCCCGTTCGATCTCCATCATCGCGGGGAGGTCCGCCGGCACGGCGTCGCGGATCGTCATGCGTCGGCCCGCACGGTGACATCCGGTCGGCGCAGATAGTCCGGCTGCAGGGACGGATCCGGGTCCTGTCGGGCGGCGGCCACTGCGAGTCCCGCCGGGTCGATCACGGTGGTGCCGACGGCCCGGCGGTCGGGATCGCCCAGCAGGTGTGTGTCACCGACCACCCGCTCTCCCGCGACGGTGTCGGCGATCTCGGCGCGGGGCGCCACGACCGGGTCCCCGATCCGCAGACCATCGTTGTAACGGGCGGCGAAGAGTTCGCCGCGGCGGGCATCGGTGACCACCCATCCATCGACCAAGCCGTCCTGGGCGGCGACCGCGTCGAGTGAACAGACTCCCGTGACCGGGAGTGCGCGGGCCCACCCCCACACCTGCGCGAAGGCCAGCCCCACCCGCAGACCTGTGAAGGACCCCGGTCCGCGCCCCACGACGACACGGTCGATGCCACGACCGGCGGTGGCCGCGGACACGAGCGGGGCGATCTCCTCCGCATGCGCCCGGGGTCGCCGACCCGTGGCACCCACGGCCACGGATCCGGCCTCATCGGCCACCACGACACAGACGAACGGACCCGAGGTGTCGAGGGCGAGGATCACGTGAGGTCCCCGGAGATTCTGTTCACCCGCTCATCATCCCACTCGTCACCGACCCCCCTGAGCGAGATGGTCCGGACGTCATCACCCATCCCCTCGGAACGACCGACGGTGACGACGAGCCAACTGTCACCGACGGCAGGCATGACGTCCGAACCCCACTCGACCACCGTCACGACCCGGTCGGGGTCGGGGACGATGTCGGCGAAGTCATCGTCGGGGGCAAGCCGGTAGGCGTCGCAGTGCACCAGGTCGACATGCGGACCTCGGTACCGACGGCTGATGACGAACGTCGGGCTGCTGACCCCCGTCTCGATCCCCAGCCCCGCCGCGATACCCCGGGTCAGCGTCGTCTTGCCCGCCCCCAGCGGACCCTCGAGGCAGACGGCGTCACCCGGCCGCAGTGCGCGCCCGAGCCTCATCCCCACACCCGTCATGGCCTCGACGTCGGGGACCGTGATCACGGCCGGATCTCGTTGAGCAGCTGCATGAGGCGTCGGTTCACCGTCGCGTACCGCTCGCTGATGATCATGTGACCCGAGTCCGGGAGGATGATCAGGGTGGCGCCGGGGATGTGGTCGACGATCTCCTGGCTGTGGGACTCGGGCGTGAGCGCGTCGGCGTCGCCGACCATCACCACCACCTTCGTCCGCTCGAGCGCGTCGAGGGCGGACTCCTTGTCGTGGCGGCTGAAGGCCGGGAGGAACTGGGCGACGACGTCGATGGGGGTGCTGCCCAGCAGGTCCGCCACGAACCG
>CAIWTL010000166.1 GCA_903915555.1 uncultured Micrococcales bacterium
CGAGCGACTTCCCCACGATCAGGGATCCGTCGGCCGACGGCACTCCGACGATGCGCCACGCGCCGTCGTCGCCGGGGACTGTCGTCGGTCGACCGGCGGGGATCGACCCGACGGCGGTGAGGTCGGGTGAGCCCGCGTCGTAGGGACGGCTGAGCACCTCGACACCGCCGGACGGGAGGATCGTGGCTGCGTAGAACTCGCCTGGGAAACCCCGCTCCGTGTCGTGCCGATGATCGTGGTCGGGCCCACCGTCGCCGGGAGGTGGTCCCAGCGGCATCGGGCCGCGGTCCGGTCGGGTCACCTGCAGCAGCTGTTGGTCGATCTGCCCCTGCAGGTAGGAGCGCAGGGCTGTCGTGGCGGCGACCCCAGCGGCCGCCAGCGCGAGTGCGCCGAGGATCACGACGATCAGCACCAGTTGGGTGCGCAGCGGCTGCCGTCGCCACCAGCCCACGTCAGGCACCGGGAGTTCGCAGGACGTAGCCGAATCCGCGCACGGTGTGCAGCAGTCTCGGCTCGGTGGTGTCGATCTTGCGCCTCAGGTAGGACACGTACGACTCGACGATCCCCGACTCGCCCTCGAAGTCGTACTGCCAGACGCGGTCCAGGATCGTGTCCTTCGACAGCACCCGGTCGGGGTTGGCGAGGAAGAGCCGCAACAGGTTGAACTCGGTGGGGGTCAACTCCACCGGCGAGCCCGCCTTGCGTACCTCGTGACGGTCCTCGTCCATGTCGATGTCGCCCACCGAGAGCCGGGACGACAGGCGGTCGTCGCGTTTGCCGCTGCGCCGCAGGAGCGCCTCGATGCGCGCGATCACCTCTTCGAGGCTGAACGGCTTGGTGACGTAGTCGTCGCCGCCGACCGTGAGACCGCGCACCTTGTCCTCGGTCGCGTCGCGAGCGGTGAGGAACAGCACGGGGGAGTCGTGGCCCTCGGCGCGCAACTTGCGCACGAGGTCGAAGCCGTCGAGTCCCGGCATCATCACGTCGAGCACCATCGCGTCGGGCCGCTCCTTGCGCGCCTTCGACAGCGCCTCGTGGCCGTCGGCGGCGGTCGACACCTCGAATCCGGCGTACCGCAGGCTCGCGGCCAGCAGGTCGAGGATGGTCTGCTCGTCGTCGGCGATGAGGAGCCGACCGCGGTCACCGGTCATGCCCCCATCCTGGCGGATCTCCCTGGGAGTTCCCTGAACGTTCGCTGGGAGCGCCCGTCTCGGCTGCAGGCACGCTTAGTAGTCAAACTATGACTATTAGTGTCTATGAGCGGCATCAAGTAACTCACAGTCACGAAATTGCCTTACCCTCCTCAGGACGGATTCGAGAATGGGTGGATTCTGATGGTCTCTGGACGACGACTGCTGGCCGCAGGAGCGGCTGCCGCCATGGGTGCTGCGCTCGCTTTGCTGCCTGCACCTGCCGGCGCCGCCGGCTTCACGGTCACGAGCAACCTGGATCAGGTCGACGCGAGTCCGGGCAACGGGGTCTGCGCCACCGCCGGCAACGTGTGCACCCTGCGGGCCGCCGTGATGGAGGCGAACGCCGTGGCGGGAGCGGACGTGATCACCGTCCCCGACATGACCATCACCCTCGGGCAGGAACTGGTCATCTCCAGCAACATGGAGATCCGCGGTGCCGGTGCGCGCCGGACCATCCTCACCGCGACCTCAGGTCACCGCTCGATCGTCATCACCGGCGGCACGACCCGATTGGCCGACTTCGCGATACAGGACATCACGACGACCGCGGGTTACGGAACGGCGATCCATCAGGAGAACGGCAACTCGACTCTCGCGCGGCTTCGGATCGCCAACATCACGGCGACCTCTACAACAGCGAGTTCCGGGCCGGTTCTGGCAGCCAACGGGACTATGTCGATCACCGACTCCGAGATCAGCGGCAACTCCGTCACCGGCAGTCTCCTGAATGTCTACGGCGCTGCGGTCGGCACGGGGAACAGCGGCACGTCCGCCACCGTGTCGATCGTCAACTCCACCATCGTGGGGAACTCGGCATCCACCGGGGGCTCCCAGTTCGCGCTGGGTGGCGTCTACGCGGGACCCAACAACACTGTGGAGATCGAGTCCTCCACGATCGCCGGCAACAGCGTGGCGAACGGTTCGTACGGTCGGGGTGGTGGGGTCTATCACCAGTCCGGGGGGACGGGTTCCTTCCTCATCAAGGACTCCATCCTCGCCGGTGGCAGCGACACCGCCTCGATCGGCGGGAACTGTTACCCGGCGGGCAGTGGCAGCCGCGCCATCACGTTCGCCGGTCGCAACGTCATCGATGACGCGACCTGCGGGGCCGCATCCGCTCAGGTCACGATCGGTGACGCCATGCTGCGCTCCCTCGGGAACTACGGAGGTCCGACGAACACGCGCCCACCCGCTGCGGGCAGCCCGGCAGTCGATGCTGCGTCCGGCTGTGTGTCGTCGGCCGATCAACGGGGGCAATCCCGTCCGATCGGTGGGGCCTGCGACGTCGGGCCGGTCGAGTCGGGTGCCGACCTCGGCGTCGGCGTCGCGCTGTCCAACACCTCGCCCAAACCGGGCGGGGACTTCGTCGCCACCGTCCAGGTCGCCAACGCGGGTCTGGATACGGCCACCGGAACGACGGCCGCTGTGACGGTCTCCGGCGCCCAGATCCTGGCCGTGACGCCGCAGGCGGGCTCCTGCGACATCGCGGGAGCGTCGGTGTCCTGTGCTCTGCCGGAGACCGCCGCGGGCGGAGCCACATCCGTCCTGATCTCAGCGCGAGCACCACTGGCGGGGGAGTCGGTCGTCCAGGCGCAGGCGAATGCTCAGCAACCGGATCCGGTGCCGGGCAACAACGCGGCCGTGGCGCGGGCCGGCGTGGTCGCAGTTCCGGGGAGCGAGCCGACCGGGGGATCGGCCACCACGCCCGGAGCCTGCGTCAACGTGATCACCGGAAACGCCACGGGGAACACGTTGGCCGGGACGAGTGGGGGCGACCGGATCAGTGGCCGGGGCGGCGCGGACCGCATCACCGGCCTCGCGGGGGTGGACTGCCTCAGTGGTGGGGGTGGCAACGACCGACTCACCCCGGGAACCGCCGCCGACCGGGTGAGTGCCGGGCCGGGGCGGGACACGGTGAAGGCCAAGGACGGTGCGCGCGACCGCATCACCTGCGGTGGGGGTCGCGACACGGTCTACGCGGACCGCAAGGACAAGGTCGGCAAGGACTGCGAGAGCGTCCGGCGCTGACCGCGGCCGCATCGAGCCGGTCCGGTGGACCGGACCGGTGGTGCTCCACAATGGCGGTGTGTGGGGTTGGACCGAGACTGAACTGCTGTGGCTCGCGCTGGGCCTCGCGCTCCTGATCGGGGTGCTGGTCGGTGGTGGGGTACGGCTGGCCTACGGGCGTCGCACCCACCTGGGGTGGGCGGCCAGTGTTCTCGCGGGTATCGCGGGCGCCTTCCTCTTCATGACCCTCAGTGTCTGGGTGGGGGGAGGTCTTCGGACCTTCAGTCCTGTGCTCGCCCTGTTGGGCACAGTCGCAGGCACGGCCCTCGTGATGTTCGTCGCCACGCGTGTGTCGCGGCCGGCCCAGCGCACCCCGGAGCAACTGCTGGCCGCGGGGGAGGCCAGTGACGTCGAGTTCAAGTCCACGGCGAGGCGCAACCTCCACA
>CAIWTL010000167.1 GCA_903915555.1 uncultured Micrococcales bacterium
CCTCGGCGCACTCATCCAACCGAACATCGGCCCGCTCATCGCGATCATCGCGTGCGGCGTGTGCGTGGGCTTCCTGCCGCACAACTTCAACCCGGCCAAGATCTTCATGGGCGACAGCGGAGCGTTCTTCCTTTACAGCCAACAACTCGACGACATCGGCGCGCTCATCCAACCCAATGTTGGTCCACTGATTGCGATCATCGCCTTCGGAGTGTGCGTGGGCTTCCTGCCGCACAACTTCAATCCGGCCAAGATCTTCATGGGCGACAGCGGCGCGCTCCTGCTCGGTCTTCTCATGGCGGTGTCGACGAGCGTGGTCGGGGGCCGCGCCGATCCCGACTCGACCACCTACACACCCGGCCAGACCTACTTCTTCTTGGCGCCGCTCTTCATCCCGCTCTTCATCCTCGGTGTGCCGATCCTCGACACGTTGTTCGCCATCGTCCGCCGCGCCGCCAAACGCCAGGGTGTGGCCACCGCCGACAAGGGCCACCTGCACCACCGGCTCATGAACCTCGGTCACGGCCAGCGTCGCAGCGTGCTGATCATGTGGCTCTGGACGGCGATCCTCTCGGGCTTCGTCCTGTATCCGATCTTCACCAAGGCCCGCACGGCCCTCATCCCGATCGGCACGGCGGCCATCGCCCTCAGCCTCTACACCGTTCTCCATCCCGAAGTGAGGCGGAAGCGCAAGAGCCAGGTCGACGAGCGAACAAGCGGGGGAGACCAGAGTCACGCCGCCAGCACCGCCGGTGATGACCGGGAGGGGTTGCCCTCCAGCACCCCCACCGACTAGTTTGGGAAAAGTTTCACGAACTGGTCGGAAATCGCCCCCTGACCAGCGGAAACGCCCCCTCTCATGACCGACTCCTCCGTGCCTGCCGCTCGTCGTCGCACCAAGCCGTTCTCGGCGCGCGCCGTCACGCTCATCGCCGGGAAGAACCCCCGTCAACAGCGTGGCAACGGAGCCGAAGCCGGTCTCGGCCAGGGCATGGAAATGGCCCTCACGCTGGCAGTGTTCTTCGGACTGGGCTGGCTGATCGACGGTTGGCTCGGTACCCGCCCGGCCTTCATGATCGCCCTCACCGTGTTCGCCGTGGTGGGCCAGTCGGTGCGCATGTGGATCGAGTACGACGCCCGGATGAAGCGCCTCGAAGCCGAGCGCAAGGCCGCCACCAGCTCGCATCAAACGGCAAAACCCCAGGTCAGCCCGGAAAACGGCCAACTGTGATGACCACCGAGCCGAGCCCGATCACCACCCGCCTCGAGGGTGATTCACCCGAGATCACGGTCTCGCTCGACATCATCAAGCGGGGTGCCTACGTGGCCCCGATCATCGTGGCGGTGTGCGCCGTGTTCGCCGGTCTCGACGGGGTGTTCTCGGCCCTCTACGCCATGGCCCTCGTACTCGTGAACTTCTTCTTCGCCGCCGGATTGGTGGCCGTGACGGCCCGCATCTCGCTCGGCCTCATGATGGGCGCCGTTCTCTTCGGCTACATCGCCCGCCTCGGTCTCATCTTCCTGGCTGTGATTCTCGTCCGGGACGCCTCCTGGATTTCACTCACGGCCCTCGGATTGACCATCATCGTGACGCACCTCGGACTCCTGGTCTGGGAGATGCGCTACGTCGCAGCCTCACTCGCATTCCCAGCCCTGAAACCCAAGAACCACGCGTAACTCCCGAACGTCTCACCACAAGGACCAATCACTGTGATCGCACTCGAGTTCCCGCCGATCAACGAGATCCTCCGTTGGAAGGATC
>CAIWTL010000168.1 GCA_903915555.1 uncultured Micrococcales bacterium
CCGACGGGCCATGCGGCGATCCACGCCCCGTCCCACAGGGACTTGACGATCTCGCCTTCCTGGCTGGCCGGTTCCGGGAGATCGAAGAAGAACACCTCGTTGGCCGTGCAGCCGGTGGTGGTCAGGGCCACGAGTCCGGCGACGCCGAGCGCTCCCCAACGCCGTTTGCGCCGGTCCGCTCCTGCGAGAACTGACACCGCATCAGCCTCTCTGTCCGGGCCCTGGACGGGCTGCCGCGGCTGTCGCGGCATCTTCCTGCTTCTGGCGAGACTAGCGCAGGTGTCGACCCGGTGGCCGGGAGGGGCGGCTAGTAGTTTCGGGGGCATGCCCGCATCCTTCACGGACGGTGACGACAGGCGCAGGGATCTCGACACAGCGACAGGATCCCCGCCCTCCGACGTCACGCGGCAGGCGCTCGCCGGAGGATGGTCCGGAGCGTGGGCGGACCCGGGGCGGCGCTACCCGGCCGGTCGGCGTGCCCGGCGGGTCCTCGACACGGCGCGCGCTTCGGTGGCGCGGTCCTGGGACGTGGACCCCGCGGGTGTCCTCTTCGCCCCGGACCGGGCGACGGCCATCTGGTGGGGGCTCACGGGGCACCGGGCCGACCACCCCCGGCTGGTCGTCTCTGCGGTGGAGGACCTCGAGACCCTGCGGACCGCGGACGTCCTCGCCGGGTGGGGGGCTCCCCTCACGACCGTGGGGGTCTCGCCATCGGGCGCCGTGGAACTCGGGGAACTGTCCGCCGCCCTCGCCGAGGGGGGTCCCGCCACGGTCGTGGTGCAGGCGGCGAACATCGAGATCGGCACCCGCCAGGATCTTGCCGCCGTCCGCGACATCGCCGCAGGCCATGTCCTGGTGGTCGACCAGCAGGCTCTGGCGGGCCGTGCGCCTCTCGCTGCCGAGTGGGACGTCACGTACGCCGAGGCGCGGATGTGGGGCGGTCCGCCCGGGGTCACCGTGGTGGCGGTGCGCGACCCCGGACGGTTCCGGCCCGCCTCGGCGCCCACGACCGGGCACGCCTCGGTCGAGCAGACCTATCCGCCCGTCCCGCTGATCGCCGCGGCGGCGCTGGCGCTGGAGACACCCGACCCCCGCTGGGAGGCCACGGCGGACCTGTCCGACCGGTTGCGCGGGGCGGTGCTGCGGATCCCCCACTCGGCGGTGGTCGGGGAGCCGCGGGTGGGGTATCTGACGATGTTCACGTTCCTCTACGTCGCCGCGGACGAACTCGTCGACGAGCTCGCGAGGCGCGGCTGGGCGGTCTCCAGCGGCGCCTCCTGCACCTCGGACACCCGGCGACCGCACCATGTCCTGGTCGCCGTCGGAGCCTCGACCCACGGGAGTCTGCGGGTCTCCCTCGGCCCCGACGTCACCGCGGGCGACGTGGACGCGTTCTCCGCCGACCTGGCGGACATCGTGACGCGGCTGCGGTCCGAGGCCGGGGCGGCGGACCTGTGACCCGCGCGCCGGACGTGCGGGTGGATGCCCGGGGTCTGCTGTGCCCCCAGCCGGTCCTGCTGCTGGCGCGGGCGGCCAAGACGGGGCCGGGGGCGCTCATCGAGGTGCTGGCGGACGACCCCGCGGCGGCCACGGACATCCCGGCGTGGTGCCACCTGCGGGGCGCCGACCTCGTCGCCGCCGACCCCGACCGCGGCGCCTGGCTGGTGCGGGCACCGGCCTGATCGGGCCACCGGGCCGTCACCACTCCCGGACGGGTGGCAGCCGCAGCGCCTGCGGAAGCAGATCCAGATAGTCGTCGCGGGGTACGGCGACGGCGCCCAGGCTGCCGAGATGGGGGGTCCACCACTGGACGTCGAGCAGCCGGCCGGCTCCCGGCGCCGAGGCGAGGCGTTGAACGAGCGCGACGAGTGCCACCTTCGACGCGTCCGTCTGGCGGTGGAACATGGTCTCGCCGCAGAACAGGCCCCCCTGCTCCACTCCGATGAGTCCACCCGCCAACTGACCATCGCGCCATACCTCGACGGAGTGTGCCGCGCCGCGGGAGTGCAGGGAACGGTAGACCCGGCGGTACTCGTCGTTGATCCACGCGCCCGGGCGGGCAGGATCGGCGCACGCGTCGAGGACGGCGTCGAACGCCGTATCGGTCGTGACCGCGAACGTCGTGAGCGACCGCCGCAGGCTGCGGCTCACCCGCAGCCCCGACAGGGGGATCACTCCCCGTGGATCGGGCGAGAACCACGCGTTGACGCCGGCGGCGAGCTCCATCGCGAACAGGCCACGTCGGTAGCCCGCGAGCGCGAGATCGGGCGTCAGGGGCCCGCACAGCGCCACGACGTCACGACCGGACGGCGCGGCCCGGGGGTCGGGTAACCCGTCACCCCGCATCGGGTCTCACCCCTGCGTGAGGTGGGCCGCCACGTCGTCCCCGGCGGCACTGCCGTAGGCGGCGGCCAGGCGCTGCGTGAACTCCGCGGGCGTGAACTCGTACTCCTGCGTTCCCACCGTCTCGATGACGTAGGCCGCCAGCGTCGAACCGATCTGCGCACACCGCTCGTCGCCGACCCCCCAGGCCATACCGGCCACGAAACCGGCCCGGAAGGCGTCACCGACCCCCGTGGGGTCCGCCTTGGCCCGTTCCGGCACGACCCCCACCTCGATGGGCGGTTCGCCGGCGCGGCGGACGATCGCTCCCTTGGCGCCGAGCGTCGTGACCCGCAGCGGCACACGATCGAGGATCTGGTCATCGGTGAGCCCGGTGCGCTCGTGGATGAGCGCGGACTCGTACTCGTTGCTGAACAGCATCGCCGCCCCGTCGAGGAGATCCAGGATCTCGGGGCCCCCCATGGAGGACAACTGCTGCGAGGGGTCCGCGGCGAACGGGATGCCCCGGAACCGCGCCTCCTGCGTGTGGTTGGTCATGGCCACCGGATCGTTGGGGCTGATCAGGAGCATGCCGATCCCGCCCAGCCGGTCCGCGACCGGCTCGAGTTCGATCAGCCGGGCGTCCTGCATGGCCCCCGCGTAGAACGTGGCGATCTGGTTGCCGTCGTTGTCCGTGGTGCACACGAACCGCGCGGTCTGGTGGACGTCGGACACATGGACGGAGTGGGTGTCGACCCCGTGGCGGTCCAACCAGGACCGGTAGTCCTCGAAGTCCTCGCCCACCGCTCCGACGAGCGCGGGGACGAGGCCCAACCGGGCCATCCCGAACGCGGTGTTCGCCGCCGAGCCCCCGCGTCGCACCTGCAGGTCGGTCGCGAGGAACGACAGGGAGACGGACTCGAGCTGTTCCTTCATCAACGAGTCGGCGAACCGACCCGGGAAGGTCATGAGGTGATCGGTGGCGATGGACCCGGTGACGACGACGCGCATGACGGTATTCAACCAGCGACCCACTCCCCCACCCTGACGCGGGCCGGAGAGCGCGGTCCCGGGAGGTCAGGGACCGCGGGAATCAGCGCAACGGGGAATCAGTGGAACGAGTCACCGCACGCGCACGATCCCGTGGCGTTCGGGTTGTCGATCGTGAAGCCCTGCTTCTCGATGGTGTCCACGAAGTCGATGACCGCACCGCCGAGGTAGGGCTGGCTCATGCGGTCGACGACGACGTTCACGCCGTCGAAGTCGATCTTCTCGTCCCCGTCGAGCGCCCGGTCGTCGAAGAAGAGCTGGTAGCGCAGGCCGCTGCAGCCGCCCGGCTGGACCGCGATGCGCAGCGCCAGGTCATCGCGACCCTCGGCGTCCAACAGCGCCTTGACCTTGGCCGACGCGGTATCGGTGAGGTTGACGGTGGTCACGGTGCTGGTCTCGGGGGTGTCGGTGGGGCTCTCGGTGCTCATCGGATCTCCTGTGACGGTTTCTCACGCTCGGTTGCTCAAGCGTAGAACGGATCGGGCCCCCGGACCATTCCCGCTCCCGGGCGGCGGCCTGCCTCCGCGTGCCGACCGGTGCCAGAATGGGCCCGTGACCACCTTCTCCGAGCCGCAGCCGACCCCGCTGGCCCTGCTCCTGCTCGGGCATGACGCCGACCCGGACACGGAACGCGGCGTGGAATGCCCCGGCGAACTGCCACCGGTGAGCGACCCCGACCTGATCGCCGACGTCCGGCGGTTCAAGGAGGCGCTCGGCGACCGCCTGTTCATCCTGGGCCACCACTACCAGCGCGACGAGGTCATCCAGTTCGCCGACGTCACGGGAGACTCCTTCAAACTCGCCCAGCAGGCCGCGGCCCGCCCGGAAGCCGAGTTCATCGTGTTCTGCGGCGTCCACTTCATGGCCGAGTCCGCAGACATCCTCACCGCCGACGACCAGGCCGTCATCCTGCCGGATCTCGCGGCCGGCTGTTCGATGGCCGACATGGCCGACATCGCACAGGTCGAGGACGCCTGGCGGGTCATCGCGGAGGCCGGTCTGGCGGACTCGACGATTCCCATCACCTACATGAACTCCACCGCCGCGATCAAGGCGTTCACGGGGCGCAACGGCGGCGCCGTCTGCACGTCGAGCAACGCCCGGCAATCGCTGGAGTGGGCGTTCGGTGAGGGTGAGCGGGTCCTGTTCCTCCCCGACCAGCACCTCGGGCGCAACACGGCGGTGCGCGATCTGGGCCTCGACCTCTCCGACTGTGTCGTCTACGACCCCCACCGGCCGGGTGGCGGCCTCTCCCCCGAAGCCCTGCGCGACGCGAAGATGGTCCTGTGGCGGGGCCACTGCTCGGTGCATGGGCGGTTCATGCCGGACGAGGTCGACGAGGCCCGGCGACGGATCCCCGGCGTCAACGTCCTGGTCCACCCGGAGTGCCGCTACGAGGTCGTGGAGAAGGCCGACCGGGTGGGCTCCACGGAGTACATCATCAAGACGATCGCGGAGGCGGAACCCGGCTCCGCATGGGTCGTCGGCACCGAACTGAACCTCGTCCGGCGCCTGGCCCTGCAGCACCCCGACAAGTCGATCTCGTTCCTCGACCGTTCGGTCTGTTTCTGCTCCACCATGAACCGCATCGATCTGCCCCATCTGCACCGCTCCCTCGAACTGCTGGCGTCGGGCACGGTCGAGAACCGCATCGTGGTCGACGATGAGGTGGCCCGGTGGGCCCGCGTGGCGCTCGACCGGATGCTCGCGCTGCCCGGTGTCGGGGCGAAGGACTGACTCGACGGACTCACTCCAGGCCGGGAGCGCCCCAGACCGCGAACCACCGCGCCAGGCTGTCCTCGACGGCGAGATCGGACCCGACGGTGTCGCGGATCTGGATCTCGAGGATGTTGTCCCGCTGCTCGGACGAGCCGGACCGAGGGGCGAACGGGTACCACGTGCCCTGCTTGAACAGGTAGACCATCCCCAGGATCTGGCCGCTGCTGCTGCGGAAGGACACCAGGGAGCACAGCAGGGTCGGGCCGAACCCCGTGTCCTTCAGGGTGGCGTTGATCGCATGCAGGTCCGTGACCAGGCCCGCGATGTCCGACGGATCGCGCCGGACCACCAGCCACGTGTATCCGAAACCGTCCCGCTCCGACTCGACCCGCGGGCCGCCGCCGGCGTCGAGGAGGCTCTGGATCTCGGCCTGTACCTCGGCGAACGCGCGACCCTCTGGTGCCCGGAACGCGACGGACCCCACCCCGGTGGGGCGGAAATCCAGGGCTGCCTCCAACGTGATGGCGGCCGACGGCAGCCCGAAGATCTGGTCCAGGTCGGGCTGGACGGCCTTCTTGCGACCCAGGACATTGTCGAAGAAACCCATCACTGCCCCAGCTCGGCGGAGACCTTCGCCAGATTCTCGAGGCGCTTGTCCAGCGACGGGTGGCTCGCGAAGATCTTCGCGAGGTCGAACCCGCGGCCCGAGCCGAGGGCCGGGATGAACGCCAGCGACGACACCGCGTCCATCTGCCGCAGGTCCTGGGTGGGGATGTGGGCGACGTCACCGCTGATCTTGGTCAACGCTGACGCCAGGCCTCGCGGGTTGCCCGTGAGCAGCGCTCCGCCGCGGTCCGCCGCCAGCTCGCGGTAACGGGACAACGCCCGCGTGAGGATGAACGACAACACGTAGACCAGGGCGGAGACCGCCACCACCGCGAGGAACACCAGCGCGGCGTTGTTGTCGCGGCGATCCCGCATGAGACCGCCCCACATCGCGGTTCGGATGAGCAGACCGGCGAGGATCGCGGCGAAGGAGGCAACCGTCATGACGGTGACATCGCGGTGGGCGACGTGGGCCAACTCGTGGGACAGGACCCCTTCGAGTTCGTCGCGGTCCACCCGGCGCAGCAGCCCCGTGGTCACACACACGACCGCCCGGTCGGGCGAGCGCCCGGTCGCGAAGGCGTTGGGGATGTCGGTGTCGGCGATCGCCACGCGCGGCTTCGGCATGTCCGCCAGAGCGCACAACCGGTCCACTAGGCCATGCAGTTGGGGAGCCTGCTCGGGCGTCACGACCTGCGCCCGCATGGAGTTGAGCGCCATCGAGTCGGAGAACCACCACTGCACGAACAGCATGACCGCAGCGATGACGATGACCACGACGGCGCTGAAGCCCACGGCGATCAGGACGGCCATGAACAGGACGTAGATCAGCAGCAGGCCACCCATCGTGCCCACCATGCGGCGGGTGAGTCCGGGGTCACTGGCGTAGCGGGTCTTGGCCACTCCCCCATGGTGCCCGACCCGTCGGGCGACCACGAGTCGATTCGCCGAGGGCAGACCCGACCCTGACGTTCTCCTGGGGCAGCGGCTCCGCTCAGCCGGGGATCAGCCCGTCGTCGCGCAGCATGGCGCGCACGTCCGCCGCCGTCGCGTCGGAAGCGGGCAGGATGACGTCGCTCTCGACCAGCGCCTCGTCGGCCACGTGTGTGCCCGAGTCGCGGACGAGCGTCAGCAGTGCGAGGAGCGCCGCGGCGAACTCCGCCTCGTCGGCGTCGAGGGATGCCTCCACGGCCGCGTCGAGTTCGTTCAACTGCGTCAGTGTCTCGTCGTCGACCTCGTACTGGCCCTCACCGGAGATTCGGATGATCATCGTCGCCACTCCTTCACGCGCCGCCGGTGGATGATGCGCCGGACGACCCGGCGTCCTTGGCCCCTGGGGCGAGGGGCGTCGCCGGCTTGGCGGCGGGTGGCGCCTCCACAGCGGGCTTGGCGGCGGGTCCGCCGATCTCGGCCTTCATCGCGGCGAGCTGGGAGTCCACGTCGCTCTGGGAGGCCATGGCCTCGAGCTCGCGGGTGAGGTTGTCCTTCGTGGTCCCGGTGGGGTCCTCCAGCGCCCCGGAGGCGAGCAACTCGTCGATCGCCCCGGCGCGCGCCGTCATCGTCTGTGTCTTCTCCTCCGCACGCTGAATCGCGAGACCCACGTCGCTGAGCTCCTCCGACACGCCGGCGAAGGCCTCGTTGATCTTCGTCTGCGCCTCGGCGGCCGAATACTGCGCCTTGATGGTCTCCTTCTTCGTGCGGAAGGAGTCGATCTTCGCCTGCAGTCGCTGCGAGGCGTCGACCATCTTCTCCTCCTGCTCCTGCAGCTGGCTCAGCTGCGCCTGGAGGTCGTTCAACTGCGACGTCAGACCTGACTTGCGGGTCAGCGCCTCGCGGGCGAGGTCCTCCCGACCACCCTGCAGCGCGGCACGGGCCTGTCCGTCGAGCTTGTCGGCCTGCTGCTGCAACCCCTGCATCTGCAGCTCGACGCGCTTGCGGCTGGTCGCCACGTCGGCAACACCGCGGCGCACCTTCTGGAGCAACTCCAACTGCTTCTCGTACGAGTAGTCGAGCGTCTCGCGCGGGTCCTCCGCCTTGTCGAGCATCTTGTTGGCCTTCGACTTGAAGACCATGGTGAATCGTTGCCAGAAGCCCATCGCGGGGCCGCCCTTCTCCTGAACTGTGGTCCGACCCTCCTAACGTAGCGATCCCGCGATCCCGTCGCCCCCCGGTGGCCCGACTCGCTGCCGATGGCCGGACACGGCACGTCCCGGCCGGTAGCTCCCGGCGGGAACCCTTATCCTGGGGACGTGTTCAGCCGCCGCTCCGAGAGCCAGCCCGACGAATCGACGGCCGACGTCGCCGACCAGGACCTCGAGGCGCTCCCCGAGGCGCAACGCCCGAAGGGTCGCCCGACTCCCAGTCGCAAGGACTCCGAGGCCCATCGCAAGCAGACGCTGAAGGTCCCGGCCGACCCCAAGGCCGCCAAGAAGGCCATGAAGGAGCGGGAACGCCAGGCCCGCATGGAGGCCCGGGCGGGCCTGATGGCCGGTGACCCCAAGTACCTGCCGCCGCGCGACCAGGGGCCGGCGAAGGCCTACACCCGCGACTTCATCGACGGGAAACGGCGTCTCTCGGAGTTCTTCATCTTCCTCGCGGTCGGCATCCTCATCGTCGGATTCCTGCGGAATCCCGAGATCCAGAACGTGGTCTCGCTGATCTGGTTCGTGGTTGTCGGCCTGGTGATCCTCGAGGTCGTGTGGATCCTGTTCTCCCTGGACCGACAACTGAAGCAGCGCTGGCCGGACAAGCAGGACCGCAAGGGCTGCCTGCTCTACGCGACACTTCGCACGCTGCAGATCCGCCGCCTGCGGATCCCCCCGCCCCGTATCAAGCCCGGCGGGGCTCCCGTCGAGAAGTGACGGCCCCCGGGCCGGCCTTCACCGCGGGCGGCTACGACGGGCCGTGATGCTTCCGTCGCCCTAGGGTGGGAGGCATGGAGCACCGGCACCTCGGGAGAAGCGGCCTGAAGGTCAGCGAACTGGCCTACGGGAACTGGATCACCCACGGCAGCCAGGTCGAGGAGGACGCGGCCCGAGCCTGCGTGCACGCGGCGCTCGACGGCGGCATCACCACGTTCGACACAGCGGACGTCTACGCCGGCGGCAAGGCGGAGGAAGTTCTGGGCCGCGCGCTCGAGGGTCAGCGCCGCGACGGCCTGGAGATCGCCACGAAGGTCTTCTGGCCGACCGGCCCGGGCGTCAACGACCGCGGCCTGTCGCGGAAACACATCATCACGTCGTGCGAGAACTCGCTGCGCCGGTTGCGCACCGACTACATCGACCTCTACCAGGCGCACCGCTTCGACGTGGAGACTCCGCTCGAGGAGACCATGCGGGCCTTCGACGACCTCGTGCGGGCCGGGAAGGTCATGTACATCGGGGTGTCCGAGTGGACGGCCGGGCAGATCAGTGCCGCCCTGTCCGTCGCCGACGATCTCGGCCTGGATCGGATCGTCTCCAACCAACCGCAGTACTCCGCGCTCTGGCGGGTCATCGAGGAGCAGGTGATCCCCGTGTGCGATGCGGCGGGGGTCGGGCAGATCGTGTGGTCCCCGCTCGCGCAGGGAGTCCTGACCGGCAAGTACCGCCCCGGCGAGGAATTGCCCCTGAGCTCCCGGGCGCTGTCCAAGGAGGGGTCCCCCTTCATCCGGCGATGGCTGCGCGACGACGTGTTGGAGCGCGTGGCCCGACTGGCCGACGTGGCCGCGGAGGCGGGACTGTCCCTGACCGAACTGGCGCTCGCATGGGTGCTGCACAACCCGTCGGTGTCCGCGGCGATCATCGGGGCCAGCCGGCCCGAGCAGGTGGAGCAGAACATCCGGGCGAGCGGCGTCACCCTCGACGCGGACACGATGGCGGCCGTCGACACCGTTCTCGGAGATGTCGTCGTGAGCGACCCCGGCCTCACCCGATCCCCCGACGAGCGCCCCTGAGGGCGGCCGGGCCACGAGAGGTCGCGTGCTAGGGTCTGTCCACCGAATGCGTCCGACGTTCAGGGGAAGCCGGTGGGATTCCGGCGCTGACCCGCAACCGTGATCGGCCCCGTGCCGTCAGTCGGAGCACCTGACGGGCGCGAGCGGCTCCACTCGCCGAGGTCTGCGATCCGGAGCCCCGCCCGAGGGCGGGTCACTGGCATCACGGGCCCGCTCATCGGAAGGTCCCCCTTGTACCGTCGCCTCACCGCCGTCGCCGTCGTCGGCGCGCTCGCCACCTCCTCCGCGGCCCTCTTCGCAGCGCCCGCTTCCGCCGCCCGCGACACCGGCCTTTTCGGCTCCCAGTCGCCCACCTACGACGGCGTGTACCGCCAGGGCCTGTCCATCACGGCGCTCGACGGCGCCGGTCGGACCATCCCCCGCTCCGCCGTGTCGTGGCTGCTGAAGCAGCAGTGCGGAAACGGCTCCTTCACCGCCTACCGTGCCGACACCAGCCGGCGGTGCGACAAGCCGGACCCCGAGTCGTACACCGGTCAGGACACCAACGCGACGGCCATGGCGACGATGGCACTGCTGAGTGCGGGGAAGTCGAAGGCCGCCTCGCGCGCCTTCGACTACCTGCTCGCACAGCAGCGCAGCGACGGCGGACTGCCCTGGTTCCGCGGCGGTGCCAGCGACAGCAACAGCACCGGCCTGTTCCTCGCGGCCGCGCACGGGTTCCGGCTCGAGAAGGCCGAGCGGGGCCAGGTGCGCGCGGCGAAGAGGTGGCTGGCCTCCGTCCAGTTGCGCTGCACGGCACCCGTCGGACAGCGCGGACTGCTCCAGTTCCAGGCGGGGACCGATGCCCCCGACGCCCTCGGCAGCGCGCAGGCCGCGCTGGGCCTGCTGACCGCACTCCCGGTGGTGGACGACCCCGCGACCGGCAGTTCCGTGCGGTGCGACGGTTCCCAGGAGGTGGGCTCCACGTCCCTGACCGAGGGCCTGCTGCACGCCCTCGCCCGGGATCTCAAGGCCGGCCGGGGACTGCTGCCCAGCAGTTTCGATCCCGAGCAGCCCGACATCACCTCGTCGGCCAACGCCGCCATGGCCCTCGCCGCCGCGCAGCACCGCAAGGACGTCCTGCGCACGGCGGTGAAAGCGCTCAAGAAGGCCGCCCCGGACTACGTCCTGACGAATGGGAAGACGGCGGCCGGCAGCACCGCCACCCTCCTGCTGGCCGCTGACGCGGCGGGCGCCGACCCGGCGCGGTTCGGTGGTCTCGACCTCGTGCAGTCCCTGCTGGGGACGCTGCGGTGAGCCGTGGCGCGCTCCGGGCGGCCGTCGCCACGGCCGTCACGGTCCTCGCCACGCTCGCCCTGACGGTCCCGGCAGCGCAGGCCACCACGTACCGCTACTGGACCTACTGGGCCGGTGACACCGACGGGTGGACATACTCCCCCGTGGGCCCGGCATCCGACGTCCCGGAGGACGGAACGGTGCAGGGCTGGCGGTTCACTGTCACCGAAGGTGTCCGGGGCCAGGGCAAGAGCCCCCGACTGGGCGTCTCGCAGGCGTTCGCGCAGTTCTGCGGCTCGACACCGGCAGCACCGGGGCACAAGCGGGTCGCGGTCGTCCTGGATTTCGGGGACGCCGCGGACGCCCCCGCGGGACAGGCCCCCCCTGCCGCCCGTGGGACCTGCGTCGAGACCGAGATGTCCGCGACGGGCGCCCGCATCCTGTCGTCGGCCGCCCAGGTGCGTACCGACCGAGGACTCGTCTGCGCCATCGCGGGGTACCCGGCGGGCGAATGCGCCCCCGCGGTCGAGACGAGCGCCTCCCCGCGGCAGCCCACCCAGAGCACGCGCCCGGAGCCGCAGTCGCGCGGGTCCTCCCGCCCCGCCGGCCCGGCGACGACACCCGCCACGGCGGAGACCCCCGCCGGCAGTGGAAACAACCAGGAGCCGACCGCACCTCGCACTTCCCCAAGCCGGGGCGCCACGACCGCAGACGCCCCCGCGAGCAGTGGGGGGAACGGGAACAGCGGGGCACCCACCACTTCCGGCAGCACCGGGTCCCCGAGCAGCACCTCGTCGTCGTCGCCGTCTGCGTCTCCCACACCCGGGACGCCGTCCCCCAGCACGCCGTCGGTCGGCGCCGTGGGCGCCGGGCCAACTGACCCCCCGCCCCCGGTGTTCGTGGAGGCGACGACCCTGGAGTCGCCGACGAGCGATGGCGCTCCGGCCCCGTGGCTCCCGCTGGCCGTGACCGGAGTGGCACTCGCAGCCATCGGCGGAGTCATCGTGTGGCGTCGGCGGGGTTCTCGCGCACCCAGGTGGTGACACCCCGGTAGCAGCACGATCTGGACGCGACCGGGATCGCCCACCGGATGGCCTCGACGGGATCCTCCGCTCCCCCGGATGCCAGGGCGTGGGCGATCGCCCCGTGGAGCACGTCTCCGGCCCCGAGCGTGTCGACCACGGCGACCCGCGGCACCGGAAGGCGCCACCGCTGTCCGCCGCGGGTGACCTCCACCTCCCCCGCCCCGTGGCTGCGGCCCCACGTCACATGGGGGGCCGTGAGTGCGGCGGCGTCCTCGGGGGCATGGAAGTCGGCTGACACGACGGCGACGTCGACCTCGGGGAGTATCCGGCGGAGGGCGGGTTTCCAGGAACCGCCGTCGAGCAGCACCCGCGCGTGGGGGTGGGCGCGGATGGTGGCCAGGGCGAGGGAGGGGTGGTGGCCGTCGACGAGCACCACCGCAGCGTCCCCCGGGTCCAGTTCGGGAACGGGAGCCGGGGCGCCCGAGGCGTTCGACGAGACCACGGTGCGCTCACCGTCGGGCGACACCAGGACCGAGGACACCGGCATGGCCCAGGGGTCCCGGTGGGGGGTGTGGTCCCGGACGGTGACGCCGTCCCGCTCCAGGATGTCGCGTGCGATGCGCGCGAGTGGCTCGGATCCCAGAAGCGTGTGGAGGACGACGTCGGACCCGAGCAGCGCCGCCGTGCGCGCCGCGTTCGCGGCCGGCCCGCCCACGTCCACCGTGGAGTACGTCGCAACCATCTTCGAACCGGGTACGGGGACGGTGTCGAGACCCTGGACGAGGTCGAGGGTGGTCAGCCCGCAGCAGACGACCGACCCGGGCTGGATCAAGCCGGGTCCAAGGACATCGGCCCGTAGACCTCGCGCCCTTCCTCCATGAGCACCACCGCGGCGACCCCGTGCGACCGCAACTCCCGCCAGGTCTCACCGAGCCACGTCTCCGCGTCGGACTGCGAGGGGAACACCTGCTCGTCGCCGCCCGGGGACGACCACGTCTCACCGGAGCCGTCGAGAAGCACCCATCGCCACGCCATGGCGGCAGACTAGCCGCATCGGGTCCCGGACCGCTCCGTGCGCGGGATGACCTCCCGGCCCGAAACGGTCGCATGCGACCGTTTCGGCGGTGCGGCCGCCGTCCGCCGCTGTGCGCCACTGTGGGCCGCTGTGGGCCGCCGTGGGACGGGGAGCAGGAGCGACTGTTCAGGTCACGAGCGACTGTCGCACCAGTCGCCTCTGACCCAAACGGTCGCATGCGACCGTATCGGCGGTGCGCCGCCATGGGCCGCTGTGCGCCACTGTGGGCCGCTGTGGGCCGCCGTGGGACGGGGAGCA
>CAIWTL010000169.1 GCA_903915555.1 uncultured Micrococcales bacterium
CGGCTGGCGTGCCGGACCGCACCTCGCCGCCCCGGCACCGTGGCCGTCATCGTCCGCAACGCCGACGGCCGCGACGCCGTGCTACCGCAGTCCTTCCGGTACCTGCGTTGAGGCGCACCTTCCTTCGCTTCGATCCCGCGGCCCTCGAACCGCCCAGCGCCGACGTGTCAACCGATGGTGACGAGAACGCTGCCCACGAGCACGGCCGCTAGTGCCAGGAGCTGCACCGGAAGTAGGTTCTGCTCGCGGAAGACGGAAGCCGGAAGTGCGCTCAGATCATCCGGAGAGCGCCGCTGTGTGAGCTGCGTAGGAGTCGGTGTCGCGCCCGTCTCCCCTACCGGAACGTTGCGGCGGGCGGCGGTGCTTCCAGCAGTCGGGTCAAGGGGCCGGAACGTCCCGAGTCGCCGCAGCAACTGCCGGGATCACGTGGTCCCCCAGACCCGCCACGAAGCGCAACTGATCCGGGCAGCCCAGGGGCATCACGAAGACCTCATCGATCCCCGCCGCGGCGTACTCGCGCATCTCTTCGGCGAAGGCGGCGGCGGCACTCGCGTCGATACCCACGGGGGCGGTGTACAGCATGGTCTTGCTGATGCGTCCGGGGTCGGTGCCCTCCTCGGAGCAGTGGTCACTCAGCACATCCACGAGGTCCGCTATGAGTGCCGGGCCACCTGTGTCGGGCCCGACGAGGAAGTTGCAGGTGTCTGCGTGACGGGCGGCTATCCGGAGCGTTCGGCGTCTCCCGTTCCCCCCGACCAGGATCGGTGGCCGGGGTCGGCGCAGTGGCATCGGAGACAGTTCCGTCGTCTCGAGGGTGAAGTGTCTCCCGGAGAAGGGCCCACCCTGCTTCGACCACAGGGCACGGATGATCTGCAGCGTCTCGTCGAGGAGTTCGAATCGCTGCGACAGATGCGGGAAGGGGAGCCCGTAGGCGAGGTTCTCCCGCTCGTACCATGCCGCGCCGATCCCCAGTCGGGACCGACCACCGGAGAGTATGTCGAGTGTCGTCACTGCTTTGGCCAGCAGTACCGGGTGGCGGTGCGTCACGCCGGACACCAGGAGCATGAGGTCGGCCGACTGTGTGGCGGCAGCGAGGTAGCCGAGCGCGGTGTAGCCCTCCAGCATGGGGTCGCTCGCGGGCCCCAGGGGCAGGAAGTGGTCCATCAGGGCGATCGTGCTGACGCCGCCCTCGTCGGCGCACTTCATCACGCGCGCGAAGGATGGGCCCAGGGAACCGTCCCCCATGACGTAGGTGTTCGGATGGTAGGCGACCCTCACGGCGTCGGTCCTGCTGCTGCGTTCCTCGTCAGGAGGACACGTTGTCGGGGGGACAGCGCCGCACCCCAGCCTGTTTCGACCTCCACCGGCACCGCGGGGACGTCCCATGCCAGATCGGTCTCCTTGTACGCCAGGTGCTCGTGCATCGCGACGTACTCCGACATCTCCCCACCGGACACCAGTCGGTACCCGGTGGCCTCGCCGGCGAGGAGTCCGGTGAGCCATGCCGCCACCGCGCGGGTGAACAGACCCGGACCGTTCGCCAACCAGGGTGACTCCTCGAAGCCGTCGGCGACGTTGCGGAAGGCTTCCTCCCGGGTGGCGACGAGCGCCGGGTGACCGGGGGCGACAGCGATGACGTTGTCGGCGACTGCTCCCGTGCTCTCGGTGGTGACGACGAGAGAGTGGCCCGCCAGCAGGGGGGTGATCCGACGGCGGCACCGGTCGTCGATGTCCGACCACACGCCGCCGGCTACGGACAGGTAGGCGTAGCGGAACAGGTTCGACTTCCCCACGGGAGTCGCGGAGTGGAAGGTGTGCTCCGCCACCGGGCCCAGATGGTCGCCGATCCACGCGGCCGCCGAGTCGGTGTCGAACAGGAGATGCTCCCACCCCGGATGCTGCGTCGCCCAGGTGGCGGCCAGGTCACCGGCGTCGTCCGGCAGGGGGCTGTCGAACCACCCTTGGACGATCACCTGCGGTATGTCGGGCGTCTCCCCCGGTCGCCGGCGAGGGCTGAGCGCCACGACGGCCACCGCCGCCGGGTAGGAACCGGGGTATCCAGTGAGGGCGCGCACGGCTGCGTCCCGGTCATCGTCAGCGATGGCCCGGGCTGCGGCCTGCGTGACCCCGGGTTCCAGCAGGCACTCCTGGATGATCTCGTCGACGAGTTGGTGACGGAGCCGGACGAGCCGTGGCAGGCCGACACGGGTCTTCGGAGGCATCTCGGCGAGTTCCCGCCGCCAACTCCGTAGCGCATCGGTGGCTGCGGAGATGTTGCACGCAGCGACGCTGAGCCACGCCTGCAGGGCGGCGGTGGCGGCGGGGTGGTCGGCCGCCGCCGTCAGAAGGACGAGCCCTGGTGTATCGGCGGGGGCCCAGCTCGGCACGGCTTGCTGGACCTGTCGGGTGAGCGTCACGGGCAGGTGACTCAGGATCGAGGAGTTCTCGTCGGTCCACACACTCCCTGCGCATTCGAGGGTCCGACGGAGCAGATCGGTGATGGCGGGGACATCGTCGGTCCCGGGGGACCGTCCCATGAGTGCCCGCCAGTCGTTGTGGCTGACCAGGGCAGCCTGAGGCGGCAACGAGAGCTCGGTGAGTCGCCACCAGTCGCTGCGTATCTCGGGCGCCACGAGTGTCGGACGCACCTTCGGGCAGACAACCAGCGTCCCGTCGATCGAGGGCGCAGCCTCGCGGTGCCGCTCGATCAGACTGGAGAGAAGGCCCGGACGGGGTTCGGTGTCCGCGCGCAGCAGCAGGATGTAGTCGGTTCCGGCGGGGACGTGCCGATCCCACCCTGGGTCCCCGTCCCGCACGATCCTCACCCGAGGGTGTGATTCCCACCGTCGCCACCGGTCGGTGTGTCGCGCGTCGATGCCGACGACAGCCCGCTCCCACCCTCGGATCCCGTCCAGTGCCCGGAGGCAACGGTCAGCGTGCACGAAGTCGTTCCCCGCCTGGACGACGACCACGACTCGGCCGTGCGGAAGACCGGCGTCGTCAACTTGCTGTTCCGGCATGGTGGCGATGACCGGCGAAGGGCCGAGGCCCAGTGCCTGTCCCTCCCGGATGTAGTGGGTGAACGGATCCGAGCCGTTCGCCCGGGGGTGGGCCGCGGCGTACCAGCGGGGGTCGAACAGTGGGTTGGGGCGCAGCAGAAGGCGGCTTCCCCATTCGAGGAAATAGTCGAGAGGGTTCACCTCTGCCACTCGCGCCGCAGGGTAGGAGGCCAGGAACCAGTCGGTGTCGAACAGCGGGCCGGGGTCGCGGCCCTGGCGCCACCCCTCGGTGAGGTAGTGGCGACAGGGGTCATCGGTGGTGAGGTCCTGATACTGCGCGATGTACCAGTCCGCATCGATGAGGTCGGTGGCCGTCAGCCGAGGAGCGCCCCGCGTCCCGTCCGGAACCCGACGACCCTGATGCACCATTGGAGCCTATTCCCGGATCAGATCGGATCCGGACTGTTCCGACAGGCGACCACGGCCGACACGTCCGGACCACGCATGTCACCCGAGGTGGGTCCCTACCATCGTGATGTGCCGACCGGATCAGAAGCGCCTCCCCGAGCGGGACGTCGCACCCGGCTGATGGTCGGCGCCTATCTGGGTATCGCCACGGGGATGGTTGCCATCGCCTCGCTCGAAGCCATGCTGGTGCCCCTTCAGAGGGACTTCGTCCTGTCGGTCGATGACGTGACCACGCTCGCCCTGACCGTGTCCGCGGGGAGCCTCCTGGTGCTGTTCGCGATGGGGTCCCTCGTCGACCGACTGGGCCCCCGGCGCGTCCTCGTCACGGGGGCGGCGGTGTCCGTGACCGGTGCTGCTCTCGTGGGGCTCGCCCCTGCCTTCGGTTGGCTCATGTTCGGTCGGGTCGTCGGCGGAGTCGGGGGAACGGCCATGGCGGTGGCGGGGCTGGCCACGCTGAACGCCACGTTCACCGAGGACCGGGAACGGGCCATGGTCTTCGGCCTGTTCTCTGCGGTCGTCGGCGCAGTGTTCATCATCTCTCCTGTGGTCGGGGGGGTCGTCGCGACGGGTCTGACCTGGCGCCTGGTCCCCGTTCTCTGGATCGTCGTCGCCCTGGGGTCTGTCGTGTGCCTTCGGCGGGTGAGTCTTCCGCCCGGGTCGGGGGGAACCGCGCGGGAACTGGTGACACCGCTCGCGGCGGGTACCACGCTCTCGGCGCTGTGTGTGGCGGCCCTGCTGGCGAATCGGGGCCCGGCGCTCTCGGGAACGGCATTGGTGGTGGCCGGCGCCTCGTTCCTGGTGCTGCTGCTGAGATGGCGGGAACTGCGCGGGCGTGGGGTGACACCCACCCTCGACGTCTCCGTCTTCGCGACCCCGGGCGCGAAGCCACTGATGGGCGCGATGCTGGCTGTCGCTTTCGTCAATATGGGTTTCTACGCGAATCTGTTCCTGCAGTACCGCCTCGGGTTCACCGCTGCGGCCGTGGCTCTGGTCTTCCTGGTCCCGCAGGTCGCGGGGGTGCTGGGAGGTCTTGTGGGGGGTTGGGTGAGCGTCCGGTGGGGTTCTCTCGTGACCACCGCTGCCGCGATGGGCGCCGCCACTCTCGCAGCGCTGGCCTTCCTCGCGGTGGGGGGGCAATCGACGGTCTGGTCCATCGTCGCCCTGATGACACTGTTCAATTTCCCGGTCGGGGTCATCACGGGCACTCTCACCAAGTCGTTCCTGGACTGTGCCGACCCGGAAGGATCGGGCGCTGCCGCCTCCTGGCGGCAAGGTGGCTGGAATGTCGGCGCGACGCTCGGTGGTGTGGCGCTCAGTGCGATCGTCTTCTCGTACTTCACGTCGGCGTGGACTGCTGATCTCCAGCACGCGGGGATACCCGAGGCTGCTGCCCGATGGGCTGCCGACGCAGTCCGGGGAGGAGTTCCCCTGACGCAGATCGCCGCCGACCCCCGGGCGCAGGGCGTCGCGGTCGGAGGTGCCCCCGACGACTTCGTCGCCCTTGCCTCGCAGCAGCTGGCAACCTTCCGGCTGGTCGCCATCCTCGCCGCGGCCTCCTACGCGGTGGCGCTGGGTTTCGTCCTGCTGGCGATGTGGCGCCGCAAGCGGCGGGGACTGTCGCATGACTGAGTTGCGCGAGTGGTCCGAGTTCCTCGCCGACTACGACCTGCCGCCGTACGAGGGCGACGTGCGGACCTATCTGGTGGCCACGACGCAGCGCACGGGCAGTCATCACCTGGCCCAGTTGCTGGCGGGAACCGGTGCGGTCGGGGTGCCGTTCGAGTACCTGAACGGATACCGGGTCGGGTTGGAGTGTCGGGCGCGGGGGTGGGTCGATGACGAGTCGACCCACGTGAAGCTCTATCGGGAGATGGTGGAACGCCGCACCGGGATGAGCGGATGGTTCGGACTGAAGGCCCATTGGCACACCTGGGTCGGGATGTCGGCCCGACCGCGAGTGCGCGACCTGGTCCGCCCGGAGCGCTTCCTCTATCTCACGCGTGGCGACCGGGTCGCCCAGGC
>CAIWTL010000170.1 GCA_903915555.1 uncultured Micrococcales bacterium
CGAACGCCTTGCTGCCCTCTAGCAGAGCGGCCTCCGCCGACGGCCCGAAACAGCGCAGGCCGCGCGACCGCACGGCGTCGGCCGCGCCGTTGACGAGCGGCAGTTCCGGTCCGATGACCACGAGATCCGGGCTGACCCGTTCCGCCAGATCGGCGACGGACTCGGGGTCGGCGACGTCCACGGTCTGGGTGGGGCAGTCCAGGGCGATGCCCGCGTTCCCCGGCGCGCACATGACTCCGGTCACCGCCGGGTCGGCCAGGAGTGACTTGACGATGGCGTGCTCCCGCGCGCCCGACCCGATGACGAGAACCTTCACCGGCGCCCCTCCGCGACGAAACGTCGACCGGTCACCTGGGTCGGCACGATCTCGACGAAGTTGTACTTGGGCGACGTGTTCCAGGGGAACAGCGGGAGGCCCTCGAGAGCGACGGTCCGGTCGTCGGACTCGACCAGTTGGGCGGCGCCGATCACCACGACGCTCCAGGCGAGGTTCTCGTGCGGCTCGTGTCCGTCGACTTCGAACGCCACGGACTGGTTGACCGCCACGGAGGCCAGCTTCGAGCCCTCAGCCGTGCGGAACAGGATCACACCGTCGTGGGTGATGAAGTTGACCGGGAAGATGTCGGGCCGACCACCGGGCGCGACCGCCAACCGCCCCACGACCTCCTCGTCGAGCAGGTCCCAGCACTGGGACTCGGAGAGGATTTCCATACCATTGCGCGGATCGGTGTCCATAGGGCGATCGTCCCAGATCACCGCGGGCGCCGGGAAGGTGCGGTGGGCGAGTCCGTCACCGGAGCGCTCAGCGGATCAGGTCCCGCACCGAGATCGTGGCGTTGCGGTCCTGACCGACGCCGATGGCGCTGATGGAAACCGACGTCGCATCCTCGATGAACTGGACGTAGGCGCGGGCGTTCGGCGGCAGGTCGGACAACTCACGGGCGCCCGAGATGTCCTCATGCCAGCCCGGCAACATCTCGTACACGGGACGGGCGTGGTGGAAGTCCGTCTGCGTCATCGGGATGTCATCCATCCGCACACCGTCGACCTCGTAGGCGACACACACGGGGATCTCGTCCCACCCCGTCAGCACATCCAGTTTGGTCAGGAAGAAGTCGGTCAGGCCGTTGACACGCCCGGCGAAGCGCGCGATGGGGACATCGAACCAGCCGCACCGGCGGTCGCGGCCCGTGGTCACCCCGCGCTCCCCGCCGATCCGCCTGAGCCGTTCACCGTCCTCGTCATGCAACTCGGTGGGGAACGGGCCGGACCCGACGCGGGTCGTGTAGGCCTTGAGGATCCCGATCACGCGGGATATGCGCGTGGGGCCGATACCCGATCCGGTACTCGCTCCTCCGGCGGTCGGGTTGGAGGACGTGACGAAGGGATACGTCCCGTGATCGACGTCGAGCAGCGTTCCCTGACCGCCCTCCAGCAGGACGACCCTGTCGTCGTCGAGCGCCTCGTTGAGGATGCGACTGGTGTCGGCGACCATCGGCCGCAGAGCATCGGCGTAAGACAGAAGCGCGTCGACGACCTCGGTGGGGTCGATCTCGCGACGGTTGTAGATCTTGACGAGGATCTGGTTCTTCAGGGCCAGGGATCCTTCGACCTTCTGGCGCAGGATTCCCTCGTCGAACAGGTCCTGGACCCGGATACCGAGTCGGGCGACCTTGTCGGCGTACGCCGGACCGATACCGCGTCCGGTCGTCCCGATCTTGGCGTTGCCGAGAAAGCGCTCCGCGACCTTGTCGAGAGTCACGTGATAGGGCGTGATCAGGTGCGCGTCCGGGCTGAGAATCAGGCGGGATGTGTCGACTCCCTGCGCCTGCAGGCCCGCGATCTCTTCCAGCAGTACTGCGGGGTCGACGACGACCCCGTTGCCGATGACCGGGGTGCAACCCGGCGTGAGGATGCCGCTGGGCAGCAGGTGCAGCGCGAAGGAACGATCACCGATGACGACGGTGTGGCCGGCGTTGTTGCCGCCCTGGTAGCGGACCACGTAGTCGACGCGCTCGCCGAGCAGGTCGGTGGCCTTGCCTTTGCCCTCGTCGCCCCACTGGGCGCCGACGAGCACGATTGCCGGCATGTCGATCCCTCGTTCCTGACCCGGCGGTCCTCGATACGGACCGTGGGGATGGTCCGCCTGGCAGGGTATCCCAGGCCGCGCGAGCCCGGGTGTCGTTGCCCGCTCCCACGGCCGGGCATCAGGTGTGGGCAGGTCATCGGCTACTGCTGTGCGCCGAACTGTGACCTGCACCTACTGTGGCGGCATGACCGCTCGACCTCCCTCGGTGGTGATCATCGGGGCAGGTTTCGGCGGGATCGGTCTCGGTGCGCTGCTGCGGCGCGCCGGTATCGGGTCGTTCACGATCTTGGAGAAGGCCGGTTCCCTGGGGGGGACCTGGCGCGACAACAGCTACCCGGGCGCCGCGTGCGACGTACCTTCCCACCTGTACTGCTTCTCCTTCGCGCCGAACCCGCAGTGGAGCCGCCGCTACGCGCCCCAGGGGGAGATCCTCGACTACCTGACCCGCGTCGCGCGGGAGTCGGGGGTGGCGGACCACATCCGCTACGGGTGCGAGGTCTCGGCAGCGGAATGGTCCGACACGCGGCGGGAGTGGGTGGTCAGCCTCACCGACGGCCGGATCATTCGGGCGGATGTCGTGGTCAGCGCGGTGGGCCAGCTGCATCGCCCGACGATCCCCCCGATCCCCGGGCTCGAGTCGTTCGCCGGCGCTGCTTTCCATTCGGCGCGCTGGCCACCGGGACTCGATGTCACGGACCGGCGGGTGGGCGTGCTCGGTACCGCAGCGAGTGCCGTCCAGATCGTGCCGGCGGTGGCGGGGGCTGCCGCGCGACTCACCGTCTTCCAGCGCTCACCCAACTGGATCCTGCCGCGGGGGGACCGGGCCTACGGGGCCTGGGAGCGTCGGGCCATGGCCGCGGTACCCGGACTGCGGCGGGCCTACCGGACCTGGATCTGGGCCTCCTACGAGGCGCGCTTCCCCGCGCTGCGGGGACGCAGGCTCTTCGCCGGATTCGCCCAGCATCTGCTCGACCGTCACCTGTCGAGCGAGGTCGACGACCCACGGCTGCGGTGTGCCCTCACCCCGGACTATCCGGTGGGGGCGCGTCGGGTGCTGTCGGCGGACGACTACTACCCGGCGCTGCGGCGCCCCAACGTCGAATTGGTGACGCAGCCGGTCGACCGGGTGATCCCGGAGGGCATCGTGCTGTCGGACGGGAGCATGACGCCCCTCGACGTCCTGGTGCTGGCGACCGGCTTCCGATCGACGGAGTTCCTGGTCCCGCTACGCGTCGTCGGAACGGGAGGACGCGTCCTGGCGGAGGTGTGGAGCGACGGCGCCTCTGCCCATCTGGGTTTGAGCGTTCCCGGCTTCCCGAACTTCTTCATGATGTACGGGCCGAACACGAACCTCGGCCACAACTCGATCCTGTTCATGCTGGAGTGCCAGGCTCGACACATCGTGTCGTTGCTCCGCGGAATGTCGCACGGCGACACCGCGGAGGTTCGGGCGGACTCCTTCGCGCGACAGCACGACGCGCTCCAACGGGCGCTCGACCGCACCGTGTGGTCCGCCGCGGACCGCAGTTGGTACAAGGACGACGCCGGTCGCATCACCAACAACTGGGGATACGGGACGCTCCGCTACTGGTGGCAGACCCGCCGGGCAGTCGCCCGGGACTACGTCCTCACCCGCGGGTAGCGATCATTCCATCTTGGTGCCGGCGCTGCGCAGGTCCTCGCAGGCCTCGACGATGCGGGCCGCCATGCCCGCCTCACCGGCCCGCCCCCAGGCGCGCGGGTCGTAGTCCTTCTTGTTCCCGACCTCGCCGTCGATCTTGAGAACCCCGTCGTACTTGGTGAACATGTGGTTGGCGACCGGTCGGGTGTAGGCGTACTGGGTGTCGGTGTCGACGTTCATCTTCACGACCCCGTAATCCAGTGCCTCCCGGATCTCGGACAGCAGCGAACCGGAGCCGCCGTGGAAGACGAGGTCGAAGGGCTTGTCCTTGTGGTACTTCTCGCCGACCGCCTTCTGGATGTCGTCGAGGATGCTCGGTGTCAGCACGACGTTACCGGGCTTGTAGACACCGTGGACGTTGCCGAAGGTGGCGGCCACCAGGTAGCGGCCACGCTCACCGAGACCCAGCTTGGCGGCGGTGTCCAAGCCGTCCTGTTCGGTGGAGAACAGTTTGGCGTCGTGCTTGGCCTCGACACCGTCCTCCTCGCCACCGACCACACCGATCTCGATCTCGAGGATGATGTTGGCCTTGTGCGCCTGGTCGAGCAGCTTCTCGGCGATGTCGAGGTTCTCCGCCAGCGGGATGGCCGAACCGTCCCACATGTGTGACTGGAACAGCGGCAGTTGGCCGTTGGCGACCCGCTCCGTCGAGATGTCCAACAAGGGCCTGATGTAGGAGTCGAGATGCTGCGGAGGACAGTGGTCGGTGTGGAGAGCCACATTGACGGGGTAGTTCTTGGCGACGACGTAGGCGAACTCGGCGAGCGCCACGGCCCCGGTCACCATGTCCTTGGAACTGCCCGCGGCGAACTGCGCGCCACCCCACGAGAACTGGATGATGCCGTCCGACCCCGCCTGGGTGAACCCTTCGAGCGCCGCAATGATGGTCGACGACGAGGTGCAGTTGATCGCCGGGTAGGCGAACTGGCCGGCCTTGGCACGGTCGAGCATCTCGGCGTAGACCTCAGGTGTGGCGATGGGCATGACGGAACTCCTTCAGCGGATCGTTGTGGATCGTCCTGCGGCGCATACTGGCAGATTCGCGGCGCCGATGTCGGTCGGCGCCTCGTCCGGCATAGGGTCCGCCGTGATGAGAGGCTGAGGATCGTGTCGCCCTACGCCCACTCGCTGTCGGGAGCCGTCACGACCGCCGCCTTGAGCCTTCCCCCGTCGGTCCTGACGCGGATGTTCGGTGGCCCGCACGTGGTCGACGGTGCGCCGCTGCAGCCCGCGACGCAAGCCCTGCTGAGTATCGGGGCGCGCCTCGGCCTGATCGATGACAACAACCACGACGTCGCCGACTGGCGCAGGCGGACGCGTCGTAGCTCCGACATGGCGATGCCCAAGGCCCGGTCGGTCGACGTGTCCGACGGGACATTGCCGGGTGCGGAGTCCGACCTGTCCGTGCGCTGGTACCGACCGTGGCAGGCAGGCAGCCAGCGTCAGCCGACGATCCTGTATCTGCACGGCGGCGGTTGGGTGGTGGGTGACCTCGAGACGCACGACGGACTGTGCCGGGCCCTCGCGGTCGCGAGCAGCTGCAACGTGGTGTCGCTGGACTACCGGCTCGCCCCGGAGAGTCCCTATCCGGCGGCACTGGACGACAGCGTGGCCGCGTTCCGGCAGCTGCGCGACACACCCACGGCGGACGGTATCCCGGGGGGGATCGCCGTGATGGGTGACAGCGCGGGGGGGAACCTCGCGGCGGTCCTGTGTCAGCGGATGCGCGATCTGGGTGAGCCGGGACCCGTGGCGCAGGGTCTGCTGTATCCCGCGACCGACCTGCGGATGACGAGTCCGTCGATCGACCTGTTCGCCGACGGGTACTTCCTGACCAAAGCCGACATGCAGTGGTACCGCGGTCTGTACGCGCCGTCGATGGAACAGTGGAGCGACCCCGGGGTGTCGCCCCTGCTGGCGGACGACCTGTCGGGACTACCGCCCGCGTGGGTGTGGACCGCGGGATTCGATCCGCTCCGCGACGAGGGCGATGACTACGCGGCTCGGCTGCAGGACGCCGGGGTGGAGGTCCGACACCGCTGCTACGCCGACCAGATCCACGCGTTCGCCAGCATGGGGATCCTGCCCGGCGGGATGGCGCGGACCCTCGACATCGGCCGCCAGATGGGAGCCCTCACCCGCTCCGCGATCGCCTCGGCCTGATCCACACCTGTCCGTGACTCCCGCTACGCGTACTGCGCTGAGCCCGCTCGTGAGCGGCGGGGTCGGGTAGGGACTGCTCGGCGTCGTCGCCTTCTCCTTCACGGTCCCGTTCACCTCGCCGTCGGCGGTCTGCCACCGTTGTCATCGGCGCCGGGGCGGTACTTGCCGGTCGGGCCGGTCACAGGGGCGGCCCTTCTCCTCGGCGAGGTGATCACGGCAGATGCGGTCGCCGTCGGTCTGGTCGTGGTGATCCTTGCCGGTGCCGCGGCGGCCACCCGCAACCGCACCGCCGGGTGAGCCGTCGCGCACCCGCGCACGGCGGCACGCCGCCAACGATCAGTCGGACAACTTCCCCAAGAGAACGCGGGCCGCCACCTGGACCGGGTCCCACACCGGCGAGAACGGCGGCGAGTAGGCGAGGTCGAGCTGGACCAACTCCGGGGCCGTCATCCCGGTCCAGATCGCCGTCGCCGCGGTGTCGATCCGCATGGCTGCGCCGCGCCCACCCACGATCTGGGTCCCCATGAGGCGCCCGGTGGTCCGCTCCGCGATCATCTTGACCGCCATGACCGCGGAGTCCGGCATGTAGCCGACCGACGTCTGGGCGTGGATGAGGACCGACACCAGACCGTCCTGCTCGTCCTCCTTGAGCCCGGTACGGGACACCTCGAGGTCGCAGAACTTCGTGATCGCGGTGCCGATGACCCCCGGGAACGCCAGATCCCCGCCGGCGATGTTCACGCCGATCACCCGGCCGTGCTTGTTGGCATGGGTGCCGAGGGGGAGGTAGCGCTCGGCACCGGTCAGCCGGTCGGTGACCTCGACGCAGTCGCCCCCGGCCCAGATGTTGCCGTATCCGCGGACCCGCTGATGGTCGTCGGTGAGCAGGCCCCCGTGCTCGCCCAACGGCAGGCCGGCGGCCGCGGCCAGCTCGGTGCGGGGGGTCACTCCCAGCCCCAGGAAGACGATGTCAGCGGGGATCTCGCCGGCGTCGGTGACGACGGCCCTGACCCGACCGTCGGCGCCCGCCAGCAGCTCACGGACCGGTTCCCCCATCCGCATGTCGACACCCCGCTCGGTCATGCCCGCCCGCACGAGGCACCCCATGTCGGCGTCCAGGCTGACCATCGGTTCGGGCGCGAGATCGACCACGGTGGTGGCCAGACCCCGTTGCACGCCCGCCTCGGCCATCTCGATGCCGATGTACCCGGCCCCCAGCACGACAGCAGTGCGGGGGTCGCGGGCGAGTCCGTCGATCGCCGCCTGCCCCTCGTCCAGGGTCTGGACGCGGTAGACACCGGGCAGGTCGAGCCCGTCCACCGGTGGTGTCCGGGGACGCGATCCCGTGCCGATGACGAGGTGGTCGTAGCCGAGCCTGGTGGCGGGGCCCCCGGTCACCGGCTGCATGGTGACGGAACCTGTGTCCGGGTCGATCGCCGAGGCCAGCATTCCGGTGCGCACGTCGATGCCGTGCTCGCGGTGCTGCTCGGGACTGCGGGCCACCAGGGTGTCGGGGCCGGTCGTCTCGCCGGCGATCCAGTACGGGATGCCGCAGGCGGAGTAGGACGTCCATTGCTGTTCCTGGATGACGATGACGTCCACGTCGTCGCCGAGCGACCGCTTGATCTGACTGGCCGCTGTCATCCCGACGGCGTCGCCACCGATCACCACAACCCGCATGACCCCACCTTGGCGCAGTTTCGGCGCCCCGGCACACGTGTTGCGGCGTTCAGCCGTCGCATCGGGACCGGGTCATCCCTCGGGTCCGGCGTGCTGCCGGATCCAGGTATGCATCGCGATCGCCGCGGCAGCGCTGACATTGATGGACCGCGTCGACCCGAACTGAGCGATGGACAGCAGTCCGTCACAGACCTGCAGACTCTCCGGCGACAGTCCGGGCCCCTCCTGGCCGAAGAGCAGGATGCACCGTCGGGGCAGCGGCGCCGACTCGAGGGGCTGCGCTCCCGGCACGTTGTCGAGGCCCAGGATGGCCAGGTCTTCCGCCTCCGCGAACGACTTGAGCGCGGCCGGGTCGGGCTGATGTCGGATGTGCTGGTAGCGGTCGGTCACCATGGCGCCCCGCCGGTTCCAGCGCCGCCGGCCGACCACGTGGACCTCAGCGGCCAGGAAAGCGTTGGCCGTCCGGACGATCGAACCGATGTTGAGGTCGTGTTTGAGGTTCTCGATCGCGACGTGATAGTCGAAACGCCTCGTGTCGAGCTCCGCCACGATCGCCTCGACCCGCCAGTAGCGGTACCTGTCCTGCACGTTTCGCCGGTCGCCCGTGGCCAGCAACTCCGGATCGAGGCGGGGGTCGTCGGGCCAGGGTCGGGGATGAGGTCCGACCCCGATCCCGACATCGGGGGGACCCGGAGGCTCCGGCTCGCGGCTCACGCCGAGGTGGGTGCCGGGTCCAGCGAACCGCCGCTGTCGTCGTCGACGTCGATACCCTCATCGGACTCGGCCATGATCTCGTGGCGCTTGGCGTAGATGTCGAGCAGCGACAGCAGCATCGCGACGACGGGAATGGCGAGGAACGCCCCCGCCACGCCGAACAGCGCCGCACCCAGCAGGACCGACCCGAAGGCGACGGCCGGATGGACGTCCACTGCTCGGGCGCTGATGCGGGGTTCGATCGTCAGGTTCTCCACCTGCTGATAGAGCAGGGCCCACACCAGCGCCACGACACCGACCCACGGGGTGGGGCTCAGCAGACCCACGATCACCGGCAGGATGATGGCGATGTAGGTACCGATGGTGGGGACGAACTGAGCCACGACACCGGTCCAGATGGCCAGCGCCAACCAGTACGGCATGCCGATGAAGAAGAAGACGACAGCTGTCGTGCTGGAGTTGATGAGAGCGAGGATCACGCGGGCCCCGATGTAGCCACCCGTCTTCTGGGCCGTGATGTCCCAGACGTTGAAGAAGAAGCGCTGCCCCCGCGCCGGGAAGAGGCTCGCGAGCCAGCGGCGCAGCCGCGGACCATCGGCCGAGAGGTAGAAGGTGAAGAGGCCGATGGTGAAGAGCCCGAAGAAGGATCCCAGGACGGAACTGACGATGCCGAGGGCCTGCGAGCCCACCTGGGTCGCCAACTGCTGCGCCTTCTCGGCATCCAGGTTGAGTGTCTGCAGGATCGCATTGAGATCCAGGTTCTGGTTGAACCGCTGGTTGATCCAGTCGATCAGACTCTGCAGAAGGGTCGGGATGGACGTCACGATCTGGGCGATCTGATCGACGAGGAGCGCACCGAAGGCGACGAAGAAGATCACGGCGGCGACGATGAACGCCAGCATCACGAGCATCGTGGCCAGCCCCCGCTTCATGGAGAAGCGACGGACCAACCAGTCCACCGCCGGGGCCATCGCGATGGAGGCGAACCAGCTCATCAGGACGGTGAAGATGACACTGCCGCCGTCGTCGATGACGAACCGGAGGAACAGGAACAGGAACACCAGGGCCATGACGACCAGCCCGGTACGCCAGATGTTCGCGCGCGAGAAGAAGACGGTATCCTGCTCGGTGGACTCGGGAGATGCGTCGGGAGCGGCAGCGGTGTCGGCCATGCGCGCCAGTATGCCGAGTCGCGGACCGATCGAGACCTCCTTCGGCGCCGTGTCGTGGCACACGTTTGCCGCCCCCGATTGCGGGTTACGCTCCCAGCGTGCCCCCTGCGATCGCTTCCCTGCCCGCTCTACTGCCGGACTGGCTGGACCCCCAGACCCTCCTGACGGCCATGGGCCCCTACGCCTTCTGGGCGGCCGTCGTGATCATCTTCGCGGAGTGTGGCCTGCTCATCGGGTTCTTCCTGCCCGGTGACAGCCTGCTGTTCGTCGTCGGACTGCTCATCGCGCAGGGCTCGATCCCCCTGCCGATCGGCCTCGCGGCCCTGATCCTCAGCATCGCCGC
>CAIWTL010000171.1 GCA_903915555.1 uncultured Micrococcales bacterium
AAGAAGGCCGCGACGAAGAAGGCCACGGTGAAGAAGAGCACGACGAAGAAGAGCACCGCGAAAAAGAGCACCGCCCCGGCCCCGACCAGCGCGGACACCGACGACATCACCGAGACGACAACGACCGCTGCGGATCGGCCCGTGGAGCCGGTCGCGCCGTTCTGACGAGGAGCGCCATGAGAATCGCGGACGACATCACCCAGTTGGTGGGGGGCACCCCCCTCGTGCGACTGCGGGGGATCAGCGACGAGACCGGCGCGACGGTGCTCGCAAAACTCGAGTTCTTCAACCCCGCGCACTCGGTGAAGGACCGCATCGGTCTCGCGATGATCGACGCGGCGGAACAGTCGGGGGCGCTCAAGCCGGGCGGCACGGTGGTCGAGCCGACGTCCGGCAACACCGGCATCGCCCTGGCCATGGTGTGCGCCGCCCGCGGGTATCGCCTCGTCATCACGATGCCCGAGACCATGAGCAAGGAGCGTCGTGCCATCCTGCGCGCGTACGGGGCGGAACTCATCCTCACCCCCGGTCCCGACGGTATGGGGGGTGCGATCGGGCGCGCCAACGAGCTTCTCGCGGAGAACCCCGACTGGGTGATGCCCCAGCAGTTCGCCAACCCCGCCAATCCCGCCATCCACCGCGAGACCACGGCAGAGGAGATCTGGACCGACACCGACGGTCAGATCGACATCCTGGTGGCGGGTGTCGGCACCGGTGGGACGATCACCGGAGTCGGGCAGGTGCTCAAGGAGCGTAAGCCGGGGATGCAGGTCGTGGCGGTCGAGCCCGAGGCCTCACCCGTACTGTCCGGTGGCCAGAAGGGGCCGCACCCGATCCAGGGGATCGGCGCGGGGTTCGTGCCCGACATCCTCGACACCCACGTGTACGACGAGGTGGTGCAGGTTCCCGCCGACGACGCCATGTCGACCGCACGGGCCATCGCCCGCGACGAGGGACTGCTCGTGGGTATCTCCAGCGGTGCCGCCCTCTGGGCCGCGCGGCAGGTCGCGGCACGCCCCGAGAACGCGGGCAGGACGATCGTCGTGATCATCGCCTCCTTCGGTGAGCGGTACCTCAGCACGGCCCTGTTCGCCGACCTGATGGACGAATGAGCCGGATCGGCGAAGATCTCGCCACCGTCCTCGAACGCGACCCGGCCACGAGGACCAGGACCGAGGCCTTCCTCTCGAACCCCGGTGTCCACGCCTTGCTGAGCCACCGGATCTCGAACTGGATGTGGCGTCACCGCCTGCGCACCCTCGGGCGCTGGTGGGCCCAGGTGGCGCGGTTCTTCACCGGGATCGAGATCCACCCCGCGGCGACGATCGGACGTCGGGTCTTCATCGACCACGGCATGGGTGTCGTCATCGGAGAGACCGCCGCGGTCGGCGACTGCTGCACCATCTATCAGGGCGTCACCCTCGGCGGGACGAGTCTCAAGCGCGAGAAGCGGCACCCGACGCTGGAGGAGAACGTCGTGGTGGGAGCCGGGGCCAAGGTCCTGGGGAACATCACCATCGGTGCCAACGCCCGGATCGGGGCCAACGCCGTCGTCCTGCACGACGTCCCCGAGGGAACCGTCGTCGTTGGTGTGCCCGGCCAGGTCGTGACCCGCCGCGACCCCTCCGTCCTCCCCGTCTCCGAGCGGGAGAACGACGTGCCGGACGCCCTGGGCGCGGCAGTGGTGTCCCTGCTCACCCGGGTCGAGGTGCTCGAGGTGCGGGCGGGTGGCCACGTGGGCAAAGGGCCGCACGTCCCCCAGGCGGGGGTGTGGCGCGGCGAGGACTTCGCGGTGGAGGACTTCAGCATCTGACCGGCGCCCGGGCTGACCGGACCCCGGCGTAGGCTCACCGGGTGGCAGGTGTGTTCATCGTGTTCGAGGGCGGCGAGGGCAGCGGCAAGTCCACCCAGTTGGCCCTCCTGGCCGCGCGGCTGCGTGAGAGCGGCCACGAGGTGGTGGTCACGCGCGAACCCGGCGGGTCGCCGCGCGCCGAACACATCCGGGAGATCCTCCTCGATCGCGGCTCCGCCGGCATGGATCCGCGCTGCGAGGCCCTGCTCTTCGCTGCCGCGCGCGCGGATCACGCCGCCGAGGTCATCCGCCCGGCCCTGCAGCGCGGCGCCGTCGTCATCAGCGACCGTTACCTGGACTCGTCTGTCGCCTACCAGGGACTGGCCCGCGGGCTGGGAGAGGATCGCATCCGGTCCTTGAGCCGGTGGGCGACGCAGGACCTCGTCCCCGATCTCACCCTCGTCCTCGACATCGACCCGCGTCACGGTGTCGCCCGGGCGCAGGACGCCAACCGACTGGAGGCGGAGTCGATGGACTTCCACGACGCGGTGCGCGCAGGGTTCCTCGGCTTCGCGGCGGGGGAGTCCGAGTCCTACTCGGTCATCGACGCCGACCGTCCCGTCGCAGAGGTGGCGGCGGACGTCGCCGACCGTGTCGGGCAGCTGATCCCGGGGGTGACGGCGTGAGTGTGTGGCTGGACGTCGTGGGCCAACCCGCGGCCGTCACCGAATTCGAAGCGGCGGCGGCAGCCGCCGCCGGTCACGGTCCCGCGCTCGGTATGACCCACGCGTGGCTGATCACGGGGCCGCCCGGGTCGGGGCGTTCCACCGCGGCGGTGTCGTTCGCGGCGTCGCTCGTGTGCCCGCACGAGGGCTGCGGGGACTGCGTCGCCTGCCGCTCGGTCCTGTCGGGCAGCCACGCGGACGTCACCGTCGTCCGGTCCACCACTCTGTCGCACGGCAAGGAGCAGACGAAGTCGCTCGTGATGGACGCCGCCGGAAATCCGGTGACGGCTCCGTGGCGGATCATGATCATCGAGGATGCGGATCGCCTCACCGAGGCGGCGGCCAACACACTGCTCAAGGCCATCGAGGAGCCCGCCGAGCGGACCGTCTGGGTCCTGTGCGCTCCCAGCACTGAGGACCTCCTGCCGACGATCCGCTCCCGGACGCGCCATGTCGCCCTGCGTGTCCCCCCGCCGGGCGCCGTCGCCGAGTTGCTGGAGAGGGAAGGAGTCGATCCCGCCATGGCCTCCTTCGCGGCACACGCGTCGCAGGGTCACATCGGACGCGCCCGAGCCCTGGCGACGGACGAACACACGCGGTCGAGGCGCGCCGAGATCCTCAAGGTCCCCCGGCTGATGACAGGCATCAGTGATGCGTACGGAATGGCGCACGATCTGCGGAAGGTGGCCGAGGAGGACGCCAAACGACGGACCGCGGACCTCGATGAGCGGGAGAACGCGGCGATGCTCGCCGCCTACGGGCAGGGCGCAGAAGGAGTCAGCGCGGCCAAGGTGAAGTCCCTCGCCGGCCGGTCGCTGTCCGAGATGGCCAAGACACAGACCCAGCGGGCGTCCCGATCCGTGCGTGACGAACTGGACCGCTA
>CAIWTL010000172.1 GCA_903915555.1 uncultured Micrococcales bacterium
CCGCCCCGTCACGGGGCACTAGCGGCATCGGTGATCCCTCAGCGACCCCGGGTGACCCCACCGCCCGTACGCCCCTCGCGGACTACCTCGTGGGCTTCTGGCTGCCTCGTCGCCTGCCGGCCTGGTCTGAGGGGACCCGCCGCTACCGCACCTGGGCCGCGACCACCCTGGTGGCCTCGTCACTGGCGGGGCGGCCGATCGGGCACCTGACGGTGCTGGAGATCGAGCGCTACTTCGCCGAGCGGGCCATCACCCCCTGGGAGTCCTCCGGCGACCTGCCCAAGGGCGGCTCCCTCAAGGGCCTCCACGACACCCTGCGGGCGGCCCTCAACGACGCCGTCCGCTACGGCTTCATCCCCGACAACCCCGCCTCACGGGTCGAGCTCCCGCGGGCCGAGACCACCTCCCCCACCGTCTGGACCGCCCAGCAGGTCCAGGCCTTCCTGCTGTCCGTACGCCGCTCCCGCTACTCCACCCTCTGGCGGCTGCTCTTCGCCACGGGGCTGCGCCGTGGGGAGGCCCTGGGCCTGCAGTGGCAGGACGTCGACCTCGAGGGGCGGCGTATCACCGTGCGGCGCAACCTCCAGGCCGACTCCCGGGAGGGCAACGTGCGCTACGGGCCCCCCAAGTCCCGCCGGTCCACCCGCACGATCACCATCGACGCCGGCACGGCCGAGGAGCTGGTGCGCTGGCGCAAGCTGCGCCAGACCGAGCACGCGGCGTTCCTGGCCGACCTGGAGCGGCGCCTGGTGGGCTACCGCACGCCCGGGGCCCGCCTGCCGGCCCTGCCCCAGGACCTGCCACCCGACTCCCCCGTCTTCGCGGCCCCGGACGGCTCCCCCATGCTGCCGGCCACCGTGTCGGACACGTTCCGGCGCCAGGTGGCCAAGTCGGGCCTGCCGCCGATGCGCCTCCACGACGCCCGGCATACCCACATCACCCACCTGCTGCGGGCGGGCGAGCCGATCCAGAACGTCTCGGCCCGCGCCGGCCACGGGTCGTCGTTCACGACCCTGACGACGTACGCGCACGTGATCGCGGGGGACGACGAGCGGACGGCGACCCGGGCGGCGGGGCTGTTCGGGGACTGAGGGCGGGGCAGGTTTGTAGATCTTGGTAGACATAATTGCTACCTTTGTGCCATGAAGGCGATCACGGTGGCGCAGTTGCGACAGAACCCGACCGCGGCCCTGGAAGACGTCCAGGCCGGCGAGACCTACGTGATCACCCGTCACCGTCATGCCATCGCCCAACTCGTCCCCGCCAGTTCGTCCGGCGTGGGAGTCATCCCCGCCAAGGCACCGGGTGGGTCGCGACTCAGCCAGCGCCCGCGCCGCAAGACCTACGAAGAGGCCGAGGCCGCACTGGCCGACATGCGGGCTGAGTGGTGACCACCTACTACCTCGATACCTCGATCGCCTACCACGCACTCGTCGGCACGCCCGAAGCAGCCGAATGGTTCGATCGCGTCGACAACGAGTACCCCGGCTCGCTCGTCTCCTCGCGCCTGTTGCGCACGGAACTGACGCGCGCGCTTCGCCGCGACGGCACACCCGTGCAGGACCGCGACGCCGTACTCGACAGGCTGGCGCAGGTGCCGCTCACCGAATCCGTGCTCGTCGGTGCGGAAGCGATTACCGAACACGTGAAGACCTTGGACGCCATACATCTCGCGTCGGCACTGTCTCTCGGAGATGACGTCGTCGTGGTCTCGCACGATGACGGCGTCAAGCGCGTGGCCGC
>CAIWTL010000173.1 GCA_903915555.1 uncultured Micrococcales bacterium
CTCTACCCTACCCGTCGCCGGAGCCGGCCGTGTCGAGGTCCTGGGTCAAGGACAGTTGAGCTGTCGCCGGGACTGGCGGAGTGGCGCCCAGATGCCGCCATCCGGCCGGGGTGGCCTCCCGTCCCCGGGGGCCCCGCGTGATGAACCCGAGACGGAGCAGGAAGGGCTCGGCGACCGTCTCGACGGTCTCGCTCTCCTCCCCGACGGATACGGCGAGCGTGTTGAGGCCCACCGGGCCGCCGTCGAAGCGTGTGACGAGCGCGTCGAGGACCGCGCGGTCGAGCCGGTCCAACCCGAGGGCGTCGACCTCATAGAGATCCAGGGCGGCGTGCGCGACATCCCGGTCGACGTCACCGTCACCGTGCACGAGGGCGTAATCGCGCACGCGGCGAAGCAGTCGGTTGGCCACCCGGGGCGTGCCGCGGCTGCGGCCCGCGATCTCCCGGATGCCGTCCTCGGTGGCCGCGACACCCAGCAGCCCCGCCGATCGGGCGAGGATCGTGGCCAGATCGTCCTCGTCGTAGAAATCCAGGTGTGCGGTGAATCCGAATCGGTCCCGCAGCGGTCCGGGCAACAGGCCGGCTCTGGTGGTGGCGCCGACGAGCGTGAAGGGCTCCAGGTCCAACGGGACGGCCGTGGCCCCGGGGCCCTTCCCCACGACGATGTCGACGCGGAAGTCCTCCATGGCGATGTAGAGCAACTCCTGCGCGGAACGGGACGTGCGGTGGATCTCGTCGAGGAAAAGCACTTCACCGGGTTGCAGACTGGTCAGCAGCGCCGCGAGATCCCCCGCGTGCTGCAGGGCGGGACCGCTCGTGATCCGCAGCGGCGCCTGCATCTCGGTGGCGATGATCCCGGCCAGGGTGGTCTTCCCGAGTCCGGGTGGTCCCGACAGCAGCACGTGGTCGGGCTGAGTGTCACGACGCCGGGAGGCGGTCAGGACGAGGTCCAGTTGGTCGCGGACTCTGGGCTGCCCGACGAAATCCGCCAGCCGCTGCGGCCGCAGGGCCGAGTCGAGAGCGGACTCCCCCGGCTCCTCCGCCGGGTCCACGAGACGTTCGCTCACGAGCGCCTCAGTTCCCGCAGAGCCGCCTTGAGCACGACCCCGACCTCGGCGTCGGGGTCGACCTGGTCGGAGACGGCAGCCACGGCCCCCTCCGCCTCGCGCTGCGACCAGCCGAGACCCACGAGCCCCTGGATGACGTCGGTGTGCCACACTGCCTCACTCGCCGCGACAGGGGGGGTGTCCGCGCCGACGGCGCCCTTGGGGGGTCCGATGCGGTCAGCCAGTTCGAGCAGGATGCGCTGCGCGCCCTTCCGCCCGATCCCGGGCACGGTCATGACCGTGACCGCGTCCTGGCGCAGCACGGCGGTGCGCAGCCCGTCCGCCGTGAGGTTGGCCACGAGGGCCTGGGCAGTCCGGGGCCCGATCCCGGACACGGTCTGGACGATCTCGAAGACCTCCCGCTCGTCGGCGTCCGAGAAGCCGTAGAGGGTCCAGGAATCCTCGCGGACCACCAGGCTCGTGGGAACTTCGCGCACCTCCCCGACGGCCATCGATGCGACCGTCGCGGGAGCGGCCTCGACACGGATGCCGATGCCCCCGACGTCGATGACGACGTGACCCTCGGCCCGGCGTCCCACGGTGCCACGGACGAACTCGATCACCGGGCGACCTCCTTCAACCGGGCAGTCAGGGGCGCCCGCCACGCATGACAGATCGCCAGGGCCAGTGCATCGGACGCGTCGGCGGGTCGCGGCGCGTTGTCGAGGCGCAGCAGTCGCGTCACCATGCCGGCGACCTGCGCCTTGTCCGCACGCCCGTTGCCCGTCACCGCCGCCTTGACCTCGCTGGGGGTGTGCAGCGCGATCGGCACCCCCGCGGCGGTGGCGGCGAGTATCGCCGCTGCGCTGGCCTGCGCCGTGGCCATCACCGTGCGGGTGTTGTGCTGCGCGAAGACGCGTTCTACGGCGACGACGTCGGGTCGGTGCCGGGCGATGGCGTCGGCCACGCCCAGGTGGATGGCGTGCAGCCGTCGACCGAGGTCGTCGTCCGCCGGGGAACGCACGACGACGACGTCGACGAGTCTCACCCGGCGACCCGCCAGCGCATCGACCGTACCGACCCCGCAGCGGGTGAGGCCGGGGTCCACGCCGATGACGCGCATGGCCTACCTCCTGTCGAACACCTGTTCGCACAATAGCCCGGCGGATCGCCTGGGGGTGGCGACTCGCCGCATCGTGCTGCGCCGCAGGCTATGCCGGCGACCCACGGGATCACCGGGTCGGGGAGGTACGGCTACCGTGCCCTACATGTCCCCGTCAGTCGATGCCGCAGTCGACTGGTTGACCGCCTCCGAAGCGATCGAGCTGCTCCAGCGAAGTCCCCGCGACGTCGCCCCCCTCCTGCTCGGCGCTCTGGTGACGGGTCACGACGATGTCGTCCTTCGTGTGGTCGAGGTGGAGGCCTACAGCGGCGCCGGAGACGACCCGGCCAGCCATGCCCATCGGGGTCGCACCGACCGCAACGCCGCGATGTTCGGGCCTGTCGGTCGGCTCTACGCCTACCGCAGCTACGGGATCCACACGTGCCTCAACGTCGTGGCGCACCCGGCGGAGAGCGCCGGCGGGATACTGCTGCGTGCAGGTGAGGTCGTGCGCGGACGGCCGGTGGCACGACGCGGTCGGGACCATCTGCCCGACGGCCTGCTGGCGAGCGGGCCGGGACGCCTGGGTACCACGCTGGGTTACTCCGTGACCGAGTCCGGTCGGGAACTGCTGGGCGCGGGCCTGCTCTCCGTGCCGCGACAACCGATGACGGGAGTATCGTGCGGGCCGCGTGTGGGGATCTCCCGGGCCACCGATCGGCCGTGGCGGTTCTGGGTGGTGGGGCATCCCGCAGTGACGCGGTACCGTCCCGGCTGAACCGAGCAGCCGACCGCCGGGAACTGCTACCGGCTCGCGGTCTTCTTCGCCGTTCCTGTGGCCTTCTTGGTCGTGGCCTTCTTGGTCGTCGCCTTCTTGGTCGTCGCCTTCTGGGTCGTGGTCTTCTTCGCCGTGGACTTCGTCGTCGTGGACTTCGTCGCCGTTGCCCGCTCGGCAGTCGACTTCTTCGTCGTTGCCTTCTTGACCGGTGTCTTCCCGACGGGCGTCTTCTTCACAGCGGGTGCCTTGCGGACATCCGCCGCATGGGAGCGATCCTTGCTGCGGGCGA
>CAIWTL010000174.1 GCA_903915555.1 uncultured Micrococcales bacterium
GTCCTGTTCCAGCAGAAGGGGTCGTCGCAGAGCCCCGCCGGCAAGAACTGCGACGGCACCGCCAACGGCGGCACCGACCCGGCCGTCGCCAGTGCTGCCCTGTCCCGCGGGAAGGCGACCCTCACCACCCCGTCGCTGGCCACCTCGGGCACCTACAAGTACTACGCGGCCTACTCCGGGACACCCACCACCAGTTCCGGTCTTCCGTCGTACTGCCTGACGCCGCCGCAGAGCGGGCTCACCGGCTCGACGACCAGCACCGCGACCCTGACGGTCGGCAGCACCCCCTCCGCACTGTCGAACGCCCAGGAACCATCAGTGGTCGCGGACCTGCTCGTCCCGCGGGTGACGAGTAGTGCGGTCCGCGACCCCCAGCTGACTGTTCTGGACCTGTCCACCGAGGCGCCGGATCCGCTCACGGTGCGCTGCCCGGTCGGGCAGGCGCCGCTGCAGAGCAGCGTCGGGTCGCCGACCAAGGTCCTGCAGCCGGACACGGTCCACGTCGCGAGAGGTGGTGTCCGCGTCGACACCGCGTCACTGCCCGACGGGACCAAGGTCAACGCGCAGCTGGTGTGCCGCCCGGTCACAGCGAAGGCGATGCGGGTCGGCCTCATGGCCTACGGCTCCATCCGGGCCGACCACTTCACCGCCCGCAAGGCGAAAGCCACCCTGCTCGGTGGCCTGCGGGGCGACCGGCTGAGGCTGCTGGCGGAGAAGGGCCGCGCCTACGGCGGCCCCGGTCCCGACCGGATCGATGTCCGGTACGCGGGCGGCGCCGCATCCGGCGGACCGGGTGCCGACCGGATGGTCGCGGACAAGGGCGAGTCGCTGCTCAACGGCGGTACCGGCCCGGACCGACTCGTCGGAGGAACGGGCACCACCCTGATCAATGCGCAGGACCAGGCGGGTAACGACGTCATCGTCTGCAACGGAACCCGCAACTACGTCAAGGCCGACCCCGGCGACAAGCTCGTCGGTCCGTGCAACAAGGCCTCCGCGGTCCACACCGCCAAAGGTCGGGGCTGATCCGGGACGCCCTCCTGGCTCGCGTCGTCACGCGTCAGTCCCTAGGTTTCTGACCATGGGACTGCGGGACAGCAACATCGCCAAACTCGACGGTGGGACGTTCGACGTCCTGGTCGTGGGCGGCGGCATCAACGGAGCCGTGTCGGCGGCGTCCCTGGCGTCCCGCGGTGCACGGGTGGCCGTGATCGACCGGGGTGATTTCGCGGGCTTCACCTCGATGCAGTCGTCCAACCTCGTGTGGGGTGGGTTCAAGTACCTCGAGAACTACGAGATCAAACTCGTGCGCGATCTGTGCATGTCGCGCAACCACCTCATCAAGGCCTACCCGGCCAACCTCAAGGAGATCCGATTCCTGGGGGCGCTGGACACCAACTCGCCCTACAAGCCGTGGTTCGCCGGCCTGGGATCCACGGCCTACTGGATCATCGGCAACGGTTTCACCAAACCGCCCAAGGTTCTCAGTGCGGACCGGATCAAGAAGAAGGAACCGGACGTCCGCACCGACAATCTGCTGGGTGGCATCGAGTACTCCGATGCCTACATCGTCGACAACGATTCCCGGTTCGTCTTCAACTTCATCAGGTCGGCCCTCAACTCGGGGGCGGTGTGCGCCAACTACGTCGAACTGGAGCAGGCCGAACTACGCGATGGGCTGTGGCACGCCCAGCTGAAGGACACCGACACCGGAGCCACGTACTCATGCAAGGCGAAGGTGATCGTCAACGCCGCCGGGCCCTTCGTCGATCGAGTGAACGAGGCGCACGACATCCGGACCACGCACAAGATCGTCTTCTCGAAGGGCATCCACCTGATCGTCCCCCGCATCGGGGACAGCGAACGCGTGCTGGCGTTCTTCGACGACACGCAGCGTCTCTTCTACGTGATCCCCATGGGGCCGCGGTCGGTGATCGGCACGACCGATGAGCGGGTCGTCGATCCCGAGAC
>CAIWTL010000175.1 GCA_903915555.1 uncultured Micrococcales bacterium
CCGGACCGACGTGACCTTCACATGTCCCAAGGGAGATGTGGCGCGGGCGCTCCAGTCGCTCCTGGATGCCCAGAGCGTCATCGGTTTCGAGCGACTGGCGAGTGACGAGGGGATCGCCAAGGTGTCCCTGGTGGGTGCCGGGATGCGTTCCCACCCCGGGGTATCGGCCACGTTCTTCGAGGCGCTCTCCAATGCCGATGTCAATGTCGAGATGATCTCCACCTCCGAGATCCGCATCTCCGTCGTGACGCGGACGGAGTCCGCCAACGCGGCGCTTCAGGCCGTCCACACCGCTTTCGGGCTGGATGCCGACGGCGAGGCCGTCGTCTACGCAGGCACCGGCCGCTGACCACGGGTGGTGTCGGGCAGGAGGGCTGCCTGGGCTAAACTCGGAGGGCTTCAGAGGTGACCCTGGTCGGCAGCGGCCCAGGCGTTCCTCGAGAGGCGGGGTGTGGCGCAGCTTGGTAGCGCGCTTCGTTCGGGACGAAGAGGCCGTGGGTTCAAATCCCGCCACCCCGACCACGACCCCGACCGCCAGTCCGCGGTCGGGGTCCTATTTGTTGATCACCTGGGACGAGCACCCCGACTTCACGCGGCCGGCGAAGGCGTCCGACAGGAAGTCGTCCATCCGCGAGCCCTTGTAGGCGGCGTTGCCGTTGTCGGCCAGTTGGTACATCGTGCTCAGATGGCTGGCCGGCGACGTCGGACCGGCAGCGATCAGGTCCAGGCTCAGCCCGGTCGTCCGGCACATGCCGGTGTCACGGAAGTTGTCGTACAACTGCCGCGACATGCAGTCCCGGGCGGCCGGAACGGACGTTCCGGGGTGCTGGCAGTAGATGAGCGTGTCATCCATCCCCTGGGCGATCGTGAGCGGTGCGTACGACCCGTCAGCCTTGCGCGGGATCTTGGTGAAGGGGTTCTCGCCCTCCGGCCCCGGCATGTTGTATTCCAGCCAGCGGCACCATTTCTGCAGACCCTTCTTCCCGGGATCGTCGAGGCAGGTGCGGTCCAACTGCCCCTCCCACACGCCCTGGGCGTTGGGCGCACCCCAGACCGGGGGCACGAAGAAGGCGTTGCCGCCCGGGTCGGTCAGGAACCGGTTCGTCTCAACGGCGAGAGCCGGCAGGGTGGTGCCGTTGATGCACAGTTTCGACACGGTCTCCGCTGTCTGGACGCCACCGCCGTCGTCGGGCCCGGTGAGCACTTTGTCGATCGCGGGCTTGATGCTGCGCGGGTAGCCGGGGAACGACGCCTTCTTCGCCGGTGTCGCCTCCTGGGCGTAGTCGGCCCAGGACGCCATCACCTGGGAGAAGAGGATCGGCCCGGTGGCGCCGATTTTCAACGGCCCGATCTCCTCCAGCGCTGCATGCATGTCGAGGTCGGCGAGATGCCGACCGATCAACGACGCCGGATCACTGTCCGTCGCCACGAAGGATGACGCGGGCACCACGGCCAGGACACCCACCTGCTTGATGGGGGGCTGCTTGTTCAACTCCGTGACGCGGTAGTACTTCCGTGCCAACTGGCCGGCCCAGATGGCGGCGTGGCCACCCTGGGAGGCACCCCACAGTGCCAGTCGCCACGACGACTTCTCCCGATGGGCGACCTTCTTGGCGAGAGTGATGCCCGCACGAACGCTGTCCAGGACTGCGGCCCCCGCGGGGACCCCCGCGACGTAGTGCTGCTGGTACTCGGCGGACTGGCCGAGCCCCGAGTAGTAGTCGGTGGCGGTGACCATCCGGCCCTCGTCGATCAGGCCCTGCCAGATGCCGTCGAGCGGTGAGCCTGCGACGAGGGGCGGGCCCACGACGGGTCCGTATTTGATGGCTCCGTTGCTGAGGAAGGTGTCCGGCGCGTTCGACGGTTGGCACGACTGATGCACGCCGACTGTGCCGTGCGACCAGGCGACGACCTGGTTCTTCTGGCCCTTCTCCGGCATCAGGACGAGACCGCAGCTGGCCTGCACCTTGCGCTCGTCCACGCCCGTCGTGGTGTAGAGGATGCGGAACATGCGCGCTCCACGGAGCAACGCCGGATCCACTGCCAACTCGCGGTGAGCCAGCAACTGCCCCGGCTTGCGGCCCGAGAGGTCGGGCTTCTGGCGGCAGGGGGATTTCGCCGCGTTGATGGGGTCGGCGGCAGCCGCGGCCGTCGTGGTGAGGGGCGGCGGGGTGTCGGGGGTGTCGGCGAGGGCCGGAACGAGAGTGCTGCTGGCGGCCACGGTGCCGGCGACGACAAGAGCCAAGGAACGCTTCATCCCCCGACGCTAAACGTTCGGAGCGGCGGAAGACGGTCGAACCGGTCAGCTGGCGGTCAGGGTCATGACGGTGGCCTCCGGGGGGCAGAACAACCGGACGGGGGCGAACGGCGATGTCCCCAGACCAGCCGACACATGCAGCCACGGGTCGGTCTGCGCCTCCTCCGGCCCCGGCCCCCACCACTCGGGCTCACCGGGAACGCTGCGGGGGATCCGCGCGGAAAGCCCGTGGTACTCGTGCAGGCCTTTGGCCAGGGGCGGGGGCACGTCGCAGTTGGTGACGAGTGCGCGCCCCCCCGGCAGGCAGACCTGGCCCCCGTGGGTGTGCCCGGCGATCACCAGTTCCGCGCCATCGGCAGCAAGCGCGTTCAGGATCCGCAGGTAGGGGGCGTGCACGACAGCGACGCGCACGTCGGCGTCGGGGAAGGGCCCGGCGACGTCCTCATAGTGGTCCCGCATGATGTGGGGGTCATCGACTCCACGGACCGCCCAGGTGAGGCCGCCCACCGCCATCGTCGTGGTGGTGTGGGTGAGGTCCTGCCAGCCGAAACTCCTCAGCCCTGCGACGAGGTCGCCCCAGGGCAGGGGAGGTCGACCGTGAGCGAGGCCCGAGGGACCGGCGAAGTACTTGAAGGGGTTGATGCTGGTGGGTGCGTAGTAGTCGTTGCTGCCCAACACGAACATGCCGGGGAAGTCACCCAGCGGCGCCAGGGCGTCCAGCACGGCGGAGACCGCGTGCCGGTCGGCCAGGAAGTCGCCGGTCACCACCACCGCGTCGGGGGAGAGGTCGGCGAGGGATCGCAGCCAGCGCTGCTTGTCACCCTGTGTGGGCACCATGTGGATGTCGGAGAGGTGCAGGACGCGTTGCGGCGCCGCTCCGGGCGGCAGCACGGGGGCCGTGACAGCCCGAAGGCGGAATCGGTGTGCCTCGGCCAGCGACCAGGCGAGGGTCCCCGCCCCCACGACGGCGCCGGCCGTGACTGCACGGACGGCCCACCTGTCCACCCGTCACATCCCCAACGACTGTTTGACCAGGGCGGCGAGTTCCGCACCGTCGTAGCGGCCCGCTGTGGCGGGCTTGAGCTGCTTCATCACCGCACCCATCGCCCGGCCGCCGGTCAGCCCGTCCGCGTCGGCCGCGGCGACCGCCTCGTCGACGAGGCGGTTCACCTCGTCGACGGTCAGGGGTTCCGGGAGGTAGCGGCTGAGGACATCCGCCTCCGCCATTTCCTTGTCGGCGAGTTCCGGTCGCTGGGCGTCGCGGTAGGCGACGGCGGCCTCCTTGCGGCGCTTCACCTCGCTGGTGAGGACCGCGACGACCTCGTCGTCGCTGAGTTCCCTGGCGCTCTTGCCCGCGACCTCTTCCTTCGAGACAGCGGCCAGGGCCATGCGGATAGTGCCCACCGACTCGCTGTCACCGGACTTGATGGCCACGGTCAGGTCGTCGCGCAGCCGTTGCTTGAGGTCGGACATCCCCCCATTGTGCCCGCTGGGGAGGGCCAGCGACCCGTCGGGTCAGCCGCCGAAGTCGATGTCGGGCAGCTTGTCGAGCAGATCGGTGCCCCAGTTGCTGTCCGAGGGCTCCTCGGTGGGCACCGGCTCCGGGGCGGGCTCGTTCCGCTTCTTCTGCTCGTCGCGGGTCTGCTGCTCCTGGGCCTCGTCGATCTCGATCCAGCCTGGCCTGGGGCCGCCGCCGAAGTCCTTGTACGGCAGGTCTTGGTGGGCCCCCGCCATGGCGGACCGCCAGATGGGCGCCGGGAGGGTGGCCCCGAAGACCTCGCCGTAGTAGCTGCCGTTGACGTACACGTTTCGCATCGGGTAGCGGTATCCGCCGCGCGGGTCCCCGACCCAGACGGCCGCGGAGATCTGCGGTGTGTAGCCGACGAACCACACTGCGGACGAGGAGTCCGTGGTGCCGGTCTTGCCGCGGATGGGACGCCCGAAGTTGGCGTTCGGTGCGGTGCCGCCCCCGCCGACGGGTCCCGCCAGCAACGATGTGATCGTGTCGGCGACGTTGGAACTGAGCACCCGGCGGCACTGGGCCCGGAATTCGTAGACGCGCTTGTCGGTCTCGCTGAAGCGGATCGCGTCGACCGGGTTGGGCTTGCACCAGACACCGTCGTTCTCGAAACCGGCGAACGCCGCTGCCATGTCGAGGGGGACGACCTCGTTGGCCCCCAGGACGAAGGAGGGGACGCGGTTGAGTGGTTCCCCGTCACCCTTGCGGACGCCCATGGACTCGGCGATCTCGGCCTGGCGGCACAGGCTCACCATCTGCTCGAGACCCACGAAGAACGTGTTGATGGACCCGGCGGTGCCGGAGTACATGTTCTCGACGCCCCCACCGCCACGCACGGTGTATGGAGGGAAGCCGTACCCCTGACAGTCCTGGAAGCCGTAGAAGGTCCGAATCGGGGGCGAGGAGATGGAGACGTACGGCGAGATGCCCTTCTCGAGGGCGGCGGCCAGCGTGAAGGGTTTGAACGTCGATCCGCTCTGCATGCCGATCGTGCCGCCGTAGTCCTTGCGGACGTTGTAGTTGTAGGCGGTCCGACCGAGGCCCTTGGTACCCCATCGGGTGTTCTGCGCCATGGCGAGGACCCGGCCGGTGCCCGGCTGGACCATGCTGATGGCCGTGGCCTTCCGACTGGCGTCACCGACCGGGATGTAGGCCTCGGTGGCTCGCTGCGACGAACGCTGATCGCCTGGGTCGAGGGTCGTCCGGATGGTGAGGCCACCGGTCTTCAGCAGTTCCACGCGGTCCTTGCGCGACGGCCCGAAGGACGGCTCGTTGCGGATGTAGTTCAGGACGTAGTCGCAGAAGTACGGGGCGTCGGAGGTCGGACAGCCGTTCTTGAAGTAGCGCGGCTTGACGTAGCGCTTGACGGGAACCTTGCTCGCCTTGGTGTACTGCGCCTGGGTGATGTACCCCAGATCGCGCATCCGGCCGAGCACCAGGTTGCGGCGTTCCTGGCTGGCCTTCGGGTTGCGGATGGGGTCGAAGGCGCCGGGCTGCTGGACCGTCCCCGCAAGGGTCGCCGCCTCGAGAAGGGAGAGGTCCTTCGCGTTCTTGCGGAAGTAGGTCTGGGCTGCGGTCTGGACCCCGTAGGCGCCCGATCCGAAGTAGGCGATGTTGAGATAGCCGTTGAGGATCTCTTCCTTGGTCTTGTTCTTCTCCATGGCGATGGCGAAGCGGGCCTCACGGATCTTGCGCTCGGCGCTGCGCTCGGTGGCAGCCTTCTCCTGCGCAGCGTTCTTGGCGTTGTTGAGCAGGATCATCTTGACGTACTGCTGCGTGATGGTGGATCCGCCCTGCTGGATCTCCCCGGAGCCCTGGTTGGTGACCAGGGCGCGCGCGGTGCCGCGGACGTCCACACCGTTGTGCTCGTAGAAGCGGGAGTCCTCGATGGAGACGATCGCCTCCTGCATGCGCTTCGAGATCTTCTCGAGAGGGACGCTCACCCGGTTCTGGTCCCACAGGTAGGCGATGGTGTCGCCCTTGGCGTCGGTGATCACCGATCGCTGCGGGAGCACGGGGTCGCCGAGGTCCGTCGGGTAGGACTCGAAGCTGTCGATGGCCGTGTTGGCGAGGGCCGCCATGCTGCCGACGGCGGGCATCGCGGCACCTGCCGCCACGACTCCGGCGACGACGGCGGTGCCCGCGAAGGCGGCGACTACCGTGGTGCGGGTGCTCGGCCCCGCGGAGCGCTGGGGGGCGTCATCGGCGGGGGGCTGCTGGGGTGGGTTCTCGGGCACAGACATACGACCTCCAGAGTACGTGGGGAAGTTCCGTGGTCCGACAACGCTTTTGCATCACTGTGGCCACGTCGTGCACCTAAATAGTCCGATAGGACTAGACCTTTTGGTCCCGAAAGACCTGTGAGCCCTATCACGCTCTGCGTAATGTCCGTCACATCCCGCATCGCGGGTGGCGTGTCGTGTTCGACGGCCGCCGCCTCGGTGCCCGCCGAAAGGACCTGTACGGGCATGGTCTGGAGCAACGACTGGGCTATCCGAGCCGCCTGCAACGGCACGGACCCTGACGAACTGTTCGTACAGGGCGCGGCCCAGAACCGCGCCAAAGTGATCTGTATGGGGTGCGAGGTGCGGACCGAGTGTCTCGCCGATGCACTCGACAATCGCGTGGAGTTCGGCGTGTGGGGCGGGATGACCGAGCGCGAGCGTCGGGCGCTCCTGCGGCGGCGGCCCGAGGTCACGTCGTGGCGTCGGCTGCTGCAGACCGCCCGTGACGAGCATCAACGCGTCGGCGGTGAACTGCCCCTCGTCCCGCAGCAGGTGGACCGCGCGGTCGCGCAGCCGTTCACGTCCTGACGCACCCTTGCGGGGATC
>CAIWTL010000176.1 GCA_903915555.1 uncultured Micrococcales bacterium
AACACCAGCGAGTTGGCGATCGCGCCCACCTCGATGCCGAGGGCGTCGGCGGCGAGTTGGGCGGTCGTTGCCGCGCCATCCAGCCACACGACCCGGGCCTCGACGCCGCCGGCTGCCAGGTCGGAGGTCACTCGTTGCACTGCTGGGTGGGTTCGCTCATCCACAAGCGGTAACGGTACCGCCATCGCGTCGCCCGACGGTGAGCACCGTGTCGTGGGTCCCCACACACGCTCAGTCGTTGCTGAGCAGTCCCGCGAGTTGACCGTCCCAGTCGATGCCGCGGCTCTCCTGCCCCAGCCCGATCAGCCGGGTGGTCGCGCGCAGGAACGCTTCGAGGGCGTGGGTGTCCAGCAGGGCGGGGACCACGGTTCGTCGGGCGACGAGGTGGATCACGGTGGTCCGTGGGCCGCGGCCACGGCCGGGCCCCGGGCCGATGCGGACATCCCCCGAGCCCGCCCAGTGGTCGAGGCCGCGGGACAGCAGTTCGCGGTCGAACAGCCACCGGACACGGACACCCCCGGTAGCGACGGACAGGTGGATGCTCCACGGCTCACTGCGGTCGTACAACCAGAAAGAGTCCACGGTGGAGCCGGACGCGGTCAGTGTGGCAGGGATTGTCTGGTGGACGATCCCACCGATGAGGTCGATGTGAGGGGCCGAGACGCCGGTGCGGTGTGTCACGCATCCTCCTTGGGTGTCGGCGGTCGCGGGGAAGTGGACGGCCGATCGCACTCGACCGCGTGAAATGGAGTGTGGCGCGACATCGCGCGACTCGGGACGGAATTGAGGAAATGTCCGGTAACCCGACACGGGTGCCACAGGGGTCGGGGGACACTGGGAGGGTGTCGACCCCCCCACCGCTCCCCGCCGAGAAGCCCAGCCCGCAGGACGGGTCCGGCCACGACCATGCCGCCCGCGACCATGCACTCCACGACGATGCACTCCGCGACGAGGCCGTCCCCGACCATGCCGCTCGCGACGAGCTGGGCGACGGGCTGGTGGCGGAGCTGAAGGCGCTCGACGAGGCCACCTACCGCGCGGTCGCCCAGACGCCCACCCCGACGCTGGACGCCGGTCTGCGGCGGCTGTCGCGGGCTGCCGACAAGTCGAAGCTGTGGTTCGCCACTGCTGCTGTCATCGCGTTGGTCGGGGGTGAGCGCGGCCGGCAGGCCGCCCTCACCGGCGTCGCAGCCATCGGGGTCACCTCCGCGGCCGTGAACATCGGGGTCAAGCCGCTGGCGCGACGGCACCGCCCGGACCGCTCCGATGCGGAGTTCGTGGCACGACACGTCCGCATGCCGCAGTCCACGTCGTTCCCGTCGGGCCACTCCGCGTCGGCGTTCGCGTTCGCCGAGGCCGTCAGCAGCACGCTGCCGTTGACCGGCATCCCCCTGCGGTTGGCAGCTGCGGCGGTGGCCTACTCGCGCATCCACACCGGAGTGCACTACCCGGGCGACGTCCTCATCGGGTCGCTCATCGGGATGACCAGCGGCGAACTCGTGGGCCAGGTGGGCCGGGTCATCGCCCGCCGGAGGGCGCGATGACCTCCGCGGTCAGGGAAGCTGAGGAACGCGCCGCGACGCATCCGGCCGCCCGGCGGGTGGCCGCCATCGTGGCTGTCATCGCCGCCGTCATCGTGGTGCTCGCCCTGCTCAGCACGATCATCGCCAACCCCCTGGCCAGTCTCCTCTCGATCCTCGCCGGCGCCGTTCTCCTGATGTCGGGGTGGGTCGCACTCACCAATCGCGGGCAGAGGCGCCGACTGGCGATAGCGATTGCGATCGCTGCACTCGTGCTCCTCGTCGTCACACTCGTGCGCGACGAGGAGCACGGCGGCCTTCTGCTGGTGGCACTGGTCCTGCTCGCCATCGGGGTGCCGGCGGGTCGGTTCGCGCTGGGGCATGAGCCGACGCCGCTTCCGTCGGATGAGGACGTCCCTGCCGCCCGGCAACCCGCGCTCGTCGTGAACCCCCGGTCCGGGGACGGTCGGGCGGAGTCCCTGGGTTTGACCGGCGAGGCACGGCGACGGGGGATCCGCATCTACGAGTTCGATGGCTCCCGGTCGATCCTCGACCTCGTCACCCAGGCGGTCGAGGACGGGGCTGACGCGGTGGGCGTGGCCGGCGGCGACGGCTCCCTGGCGATGGCTGCCCGCCTGGTGTCCGACGCCGGACGCGACTTTGTCTGTGTCCCCGCGGGGACACGCAACCACTTCGCCCTCGACCTGGGGCTGGACCGTACGGACCCGCTCGCCGGGCTGGATGCGTTCGGTCCGGCGCACCGCCGGGTGATCGACCTGGCCGAGGTCAACGGCCGACCGTTCCTCAACAACGTGTCGCTGGGTCTGTACGGGGAGATCGTCCAGTCCGACGACTACCGCGGTGACAAGGTCGGCACTGCGCTCTCCCGCCTGCCGGACATCGTGACCGACACCCCCCAGGCCCTCGATCTGGTGTTCACCGACGACGAGGGGGTCATGCGCGACGACGCCCAGGTCGTGCACGTGTCCAACAATCCGTACATCGTGTCCGTCGTCGGGCTCGGGGGGCGCCCGACCCTGCGCAGCGGCGAGTTGGGTGTCCTGTGCCTGCGGATCGACGGAGGCCTGCGAGCCGTCGAGGTGATCGCCCGGTCCATCATGGGCGGATCGGGCGATGCGATGAGGTCGTGGTCGACGCCCAAGTTCCGGGTGGACTCCGCGGCGCCGGTACCCGCCGGCATCGACGGCGAGGCGGTCACCCTCGAGCCACCACTGGTCTTCCGCAGTGTTCCGGGTGCCGTCCCCGTGAGGCTGCCTCCATCGGCGCCGATGGAGGGACCCGCGGCGGGCAACCATGGGTATCGCTGGACCGCCGAGGAGCTGTTGCGCCGGGCCTTCCGTCCACAGCGCGAGTGGCGCAGGATGCCGGTCACTCCCGGTCGGTGAGGAACACCTCGAGCATCTCTCCGATCGCGTGGTCGGCCTCGATCGGATGACGGAAGGCCCGGTCGGCGTGTACGCGGTAGCTGTTGCGCCGGCCCACGCGGGTGGCCGTGACGTACCCGGCACGCGTGAGGTCGGACAGGATCGCCTGGGTCGCGCGCTCGGTGATGCCGATCTTGGCGGCGATGTCGCGCACCCGCGCGTCGGGGTTGGTCGCGAGGAAGACGAGGACGTGGCCGTGATTGGTGAAGATCGTCCACTGCCGCTCGGAACCTGAAGTGCTCATCAGGATCAGTATTACTGCAATCCGTCGCCGTCTCCGTGGGGAATCGCCACATCATCATACGAAGGCAAACACACGAAGTAAGATTCGGGTATAGTCATTCACATGAATGCACTGCGGACCAGTCGGTATCTCGCCCTCGGTCTCGTGGTCGCCGCCGTCGCCGCCCTGGGTGCGGTGGTGGCCGGTGG